>JAHEYW010000124.1 GCA_023251395.1 Bacteroidales bacterium | reverse complement strand
ACAATCGCCAAAATGGGTTTCCCCGGCTACTTTCTTATCGTGCAGGATTTTCTCAGAGCAGCCCGTGAAATGGGTGTATCTGTTGGTCCGGGAAGAGGATCTGCTGCAGGATCTGTTGTGGCTTATTGCCTCAGGATAACAGATATCGATCCACTTAGATATGGTCTCCTGTTTGAACGATTCCTTAACCTCGACAGGATCTCTATGCCTGACATTGACATCGACTTCGATGATGATGGAAGGGAAAAAGTTCTTAAGTATGTTGTTGACATGTATGGCCATGACAAGGTTGCTCATATCATTACCTTCGGAACTATGGGAGCCAAGATGGCAATCAGGGATGTGGCAAGAGTCCAGAAACTGCCTCTTCCTGATGCTGACAGACTTGCCAAACTGGTTCCCGAAAAACCGGGTGTAACTCTTAAGGATGCCTATGCTGAAATACCCGAGCTGGCAAAAGAAAAAGAATCGTCAAACAGACTTATTTCCCAGACTCTCAATTATGCTGAAGTACTTGAAGGATCAGTTAGACAGACCGGAGTTCATGCATGCGGTATAATCATAAGCAAGGAACCTCTGGATAATTATATTCCTCTGTGCACTGCAAAAGATACTGACCTGTATGTTACCCAGTATGAAGGGAATCATGTTGAGTCAGTCGGGTTGCTCAAAATGGATTTTCTTGGGTTGAAAACGCTCTCAATAATCAAGGATGCAATCGACAACATTAAAAAGGCCAGAGGCATTGAGATCGATATAGATACTATCCCTCTTGAAGACAGGAAGACCTTCGATCTGTTCAGCAATGGCGAGACCACCGGAATTTTCCAGTTTGAATCAACCGGTATGAAAAGATATCTCAGGGAACTAAAGCCTAACCGCTTTGAAGACCTGATTGCGATGAATGCTCTATACCGGCCCGGACCAATGGAATATATTCCAAGATTCATCAAAAGGAAACATGGTCAGGAAAAAATAGAATATCCCATTCCTGTAATGGAGAAGTATCTTGATGACACCTATGGAATAACCGTTTACCAGGAACAGGTTATGCTTCTTTCTCAGGAGCTTGCCGGTTTCACAAAAGGACAGGCTGATTCGCTAAGAAAAGCAATGGGGAAAAAGAAAAGGTCTCTCATGGATGAAATGAAAAATCTTTTTCTCGAAGGCTGCCAGAAAAATGGATTTGAAGAGGTCAAAATAAACAAGATATGGACAGACTGGGAGGCATTTGCACAATATGCTTTCAACAAATCCCATTCTACCTGTTATGCACTGGTTGCTTTCCAGACAGGATATCTCAAAGCCAACTTCCCTGCAGAATATATGGCTGCGGTACTCAGCAGAAATATCAGTGATATAAAGAAGATAACCACCTTCATGGATGAGACAAAGAGGATGGGAATCGCAGTGCTTGGCCCGGATATTAATGAGAGTAATGTAAAATTCACTGTCAACAAGGATGGGAACATAAGATTTGGTCTTGGTGCCATAAAGGGTGTCGGCGAAGGTGCTGTTCTTCAGTTGATTGAAGAAAGGGAGAAGAACGGTCCCTATAAGGATATCTATGACCTGACTGAAAGGGTAAATCTTAATTCTTTAAACAAGAAAAACCTCGAGGCAATGGCAGTTGCCGGGGCTTTTGATTGCTTTCAGGATATTATCCGTGCACAATATTTTGCTCTCGATACAAAAGGTTCAAGCTTCATTGAGAGTCTTATCAGGTATGGCAATAATGTCAAGAATGTGAAAAACTCAAACCAGCAGTCATTATTTGGCCAGGGAAGTGGTTTCAGTATGATTAAACCTGAGCCTTCTCCGTGTCCCGACTGGCCGAAACTGGAAAAGTTAAACCGTGAGAAAGATGTTATTGGTATCTACCTTTCCTCCCATCCTCTTGATGATTTTCGTCTCGAAATAAATACTTTCACAACTACGACTCTGGCTGATTTACAGAATCTCAGGGATTATCTGGATAAAGATGTGATAGTTGCAGGTATGGTTATCGATGTTAAGACCGGGATAAGCAAGAATGGGAAACCATATGGTTCATTCACTATACAGGATTATACCGATTCATTCAGATTCATGATGTTTGACAAGGATTATGTCGAACATAGTAAGTTTTTTACAGTGGGTTTTTATCTCCTGGTAAAGGGGAAGGTCCAGAAAAGAAGATTTAATGAAGATGAGCTGGAATTAAGGATTAAGTCTATCAATCTTCTTTCCAGTGTTAAGGACGAACTTGTAAAATCTGTTACAGTAATTATAAAAGCCGAAGAGGCAAATTCTGCCTTGATGGAGGATCTCCTTGAACTGGTAAAGGAAAACAAGGGTGACACTGAACTAAAGTTTATTTTTTATGATAAGGAAGAGAAAGTCTCTCTTCCAATGTTTTCAAGGACATTAAAGGTAAGGCTCAACAATGAGCTTGTAGCATATCTTGAAGATCACCCTAGCATTGATTTTAAAGTTAATTAGCTATCTTTGCACAATCAATAATTCGAAAAATATAACACTGAATATTATGGCTTTAGAAGTAAATGACACAAATTTCGATGATGTTGTTCTCAAATCTGAAAAACCGGTAATGGTTGATTTCTGGGCTGAATGGTGTGGCCCTTGCAGAATGATTGCACCCTTTGTGGAAGAGATCTCAAAAGAATATGATGGCAAAGCTCTTGTTGTCAAATGCGACGTGGATAATAGTCCAAATGTTTCTGTAAAATACGGGATCAGGAACATTCCGACAATTTTGTTCTTCAAGGATGGTAAGGTTGCTGATAAACAGGTAGGTGCTGTTCCGAAAGCTAATTTTGTAAACAAGCTTACTGCTCTCTTATAAAAAAGGTAGTTTATAATATGGCCGTTCACGCTAACCTGAACGGCTTTTTAATTGACATAAAATGAATGTTTGCGTATTTGCTGCATCGAGCAGCCGGATTGATGGGATTTATGCTGAAGCTGCTTCTGAACTGGGTGCTCTCCTTGCAGAATCAGGGCTGACCATTCTTTACGGAGGTGGAGGAATCGGTTTAATGGGAAGTCTTGCAGATGCAGCTTTGGGAAAGGGAGGATCTGTTACTGGTGTCATTCCAGGATTTATGGTAGCTGAAGGATGGGATCATAAGCTGGTTTCAGACATGGTAGTTACGAAAGATATGGGTGAAAGAAAAAAGTGGTTATTCGACCATGCTGATGCTGTTGTTGCTCTGCCGGGAGGGATCGGAACCCTTGAGGAACTGACTGAGGCAATCACTTTAAAGCAGCTTGGAATCTACAAAGGGCCTGTCATAATACTCAATACTTCAGGATTTTACAATAAGCTTATTGAATTTATGGATCAGCTCGTGGACGGCCATTTTCTCCGTCTCGAACACAAAGATATATGGGAAATAGTCGAAAGACCTTCAGATGTCATTAAGGCACTTTCGCACTACACAGGATGGATGGATGATCCCAGAAAAATTGCCAGGATCGTTTAACCAACAATCCTGGTCCCGATGAACATAATATCATCGACCTGAGCCAAATCACCTTTCCAGTCCATGATTTCCTTTTCAAGCTTTTCCTTCTGAGCCTGAACCGGCATGTTATAGATCTCAGAAAGTAATCTTTTTACATTTACCGATTTGAATTTCTTCACCTCAGGAGAACCGAACTGATCTGCATATCCGTCAGAGGTCATATAGAGCATATCACCAGGCTGGACTTCAACCTCAACATTTGTGAAAGATTTCTTCTGTTCCATGGTAGCCATTCCAATAGGGAATCTGTCGGCTTTATGAACGATCACCTCACCATTACGTACCTGGTAAAGTGGGTTATATGCTCCTGCGAATTCTACAATTCTGGAATTTCTATGAATAGCAATAATTGAAAGATCCATGCCATCATTAATCCCCTTCTCATGACTCTGAATGATTGACTTTATCACTTCAACATTCAACTGATCAAGTATAGCTGCCGGTCTTGTAAGTCCATATTCCCTTACTACTTTGCTAAGTGAATTGTGGCCAATAATTGACATGAATGCACCCGGTACACCATGCCCTGTACAGTCAACGGCAGCGATAAAATGAGTGTCACCATTATCATACATCCAGTAGAAATCACCACTAACTATATCTTTTGGAAGGAACAGAACAAATGTTTCATCGAACATGTTCTCTTTAGGCAGCATTGCTCGCTGAATCCTTTCAGCGTAGCGGATACTTGCTGTTATATCCCTGTTCTTCTCTTCAATGATCATACTCTTCTGAACGACTTCTGCGGTTCGTTCTTTCACCTTCTCTTCAAGTATGATTTTTTCCTTGACAAGGTTAGCTTCACGAACGCGGATATAAGTAATAACACCGGCAATTATTGTTAATATAGCAAGTGTTATGAACCACCATGAAAAGTAAAACGGAGGTTTAATGGTAAAATGAAAAGAGACGGGGGTTGTGTTCCATAATCCTTCATTGTTACGTGCTATTACCTTGAAGGTATATTTACCAGGAGGCAAAGCTGAATAGATAGCGCTGGTTTCGGTAGTCACCGGCCGCCAGTCTTTATCAGCTCCCTCAAGCATTACTTTATATTTTACGACATCCGGATTAGTAAGACAGATACTGTAATACTGGAACATTATTGATCTCTCCTTATAGTTAAGCTTCATCCCGGCTATCATTGTTCTGGGATTATAGTTCACCTGCATCGCCAGTATGTGAGTAAGAGGTTCCATGCCTTTTGAATCCAGTCTTGTCGGGTCAAACCTCATTGCGCCGTTCGCAGTACCAAACCAGAGATCCCCGTTGATACTCCTGAATCCGGCATTTGGTTTAGCTTCGATTCCTGTAAAACCATTTCTCTCGGTGTAGGTGAATATTCTTTGGGTTAACGGGAAATATCTGTTAAGGCCATTATTAGTGCCAATGAAAATCGAGCCATCATTACCGGCAATGAGCAGGTTTATTTTATTTGAAAGCAGACCATCATCCTGTGAAACTACACCAATTATCGAGTCATTTTTGCAGGCAAACAGACCTTCGCCTGTCCCTACCCAAAGGACACCTGTTTTATCCATAACCATTGTCTTTGGTATAATTCCAAATGGGGTGGGAATGGATTTTGCTTTACTTGTTCTTGTGTTGAATTTAATCAAGCCGGATTTACCAGCTGATGGCTCGGAACCGATCCACATATTTCCTTCAGGGTCACAGTATAAGGCAGTAATTGCACTGACATTGATACTATCAATACTAATATATCTTCCGAAATTGTTTTCATTGATTGTCCCTACTGCATAACCCTCATTTGTACCAATCCACAAACGGTTCTGTTTATCAATTTCAAGTGCTTTCACTTGTCCGTCACGATATAATCTTGAGTTAATATATGGCTGCGATTCAAAGCTGGAAGTCTTCATATTGAATTTAATTACACCTCCCTGATTTGAACCGATCCAGAGATCTCCATTCTTATCCTCACGGATAAATCTGATCTCTTCAAAAATCGAATTCTTTGCCTGGTTGTAAATCACAGGCTCATTACCCGACCACATCTGGAACTTGGAAATACCGGCATTGGTGCCAAACCAGATAGCCCCTTTTTTGTCCTGGTATATAGCATAGACATTTGGATCAGGAAGATATTCCTTTCCGGAAACTGTTACAAAAGCATCACCTTTGAAGATTGTAAGGCCATTTGTTTCATCAGCGATAAGTATATTACCTTCCACATCTTCCTTTATACAATATATCTTGCTGGCAATAAGACCATTTGATTCACTGAGAATAGTAAGGCTATCACCAGTATAATAACCGAGTCCCCCACCCCAGGTTCCTACCCAGACCCTGCCTTTCCTGTCTTCCGCAAAGCATGAGATCCAGTTACTTTTCATCCCGCTTTTGATGAGGTCTTTAAAGTCCATTTTATTATCATCCGGACTATATTTCCATACACCTCCATTATAAGTTCCAAACCATATATTGCCTTTACTGTCATCGAAAAGGCAAACAGGACTGAAATAGGTTGTCATATGCGGCATCCTGTAATTTTCGAACTTATTGTCGCTATCGATATATTTACGTGTCCCAAGGTCTGTCACACAGATGTATTCACCATTTTTATTCACAATAGCACCAAAAACCTGAGGACTGAGTCCGTCTTTTCCGCCAAGAAAATGTTTTCCCCTGATATGTCCGATATCCTTTACCGGAAAAGCTGCCATTACTGCTCCTTCACCTGAAGATGCAAACCAGATTTTCCCTTTCACCTGTGAGATATTGGTAATATCGCCTGTAAACTGCAGCGAGTCAAAGCTTACCTTCTCAAATTTACCGTCAAAATATCGGGAGATTCCGCCATTGTTGTGACCGAACCAGATATAGCCAAGGGAATCTTCCATGATACATTTGACTCCATTGGCTGCAAGTCCGTTTAAAGAGGAAAAATTCTCAAATTTTTTACCGTCGAATCTTGAGACTCCGCTCGCAGTGCCAAGCCATAAGTAATCGTTGGAATCCTGTAAGAGTGTGTAGACCTTTTGATCGCCAAGACCCTGCTTTACGCCATAGTTATCAAAGAAGTACTTCTGTCCGTAAGCCGGAGTGTTTGTGATTAACACTAAAATCAAAAGCCAGACAAAGGATCCTGTCCGGCTTTTTATACTATGTCCTTCAGCCATATTTGATTTTATTTTGCAATAAAGAAGAATGTCCCGTTCTCATCAGTCAATCCGGCAATCTTGCCGAATTTAGGTTTCTGCTGATTCACATTAGAAACAGCTGCAGAAACATTTTTTACAACTTTTTCGATCGGAATACAGGCATTTTTATTGTTTATTAAAGTATTTGCGAATGTCTGAGTGAACTGTGAAACATCTGATGCAAGTTCGTATCCTGCTGATGAGAAAACCTGTGCAGATTTATTTGTTACAGCCTGCTGATTATCACATGTTGGTTCATCATTTGCGGATCTCATAGCCTGGTAAAAGCTAGGGCCGGATTCGCAGGCATCTGATACAACGAGAACATGTGTAAGGTAAGCATATCCCTGCATACCTGCCTTTAATGCATTAATATTAAAATATGTAAACTCATCGTCGCGGTTTGCATCAACAGGGATCCAGTATCCGACATCGTTAATGAATTTTCCGTGACCTGCATACCATACAAGAAGTGACTTAACCTGGTTTGCTTTCAACTCATCGCGGAGCTCAATATTGAAGAATTTCTCCATCTCAGCTTTTGTCATATCTTTTTTGTGGTAGAACCTGCTGATCTGGTAATTGGCGAGAGCTCCATGCACCGAATTTGCATCTTTTGCCGGACCGTCGAGTGCGGCCATATTCTTGTAGCTTGAATTTTCAACAAAAACCACCCAGGTTTTTCCCATCGGGTTATTCTGTGCAAGGATGGCATTGTCCCTGTTTATGACAAATTCCTTTTCAGTTTTGTTGCCATAGATATCTTCTGCGGTAACGGTGAATTTATTAATGTTAGCAACATCTATACTTGCAGTAAAGCCCGGATTTGATGCGTCTCTCCTGTAACTTGCGCTAACACCCCCTATTTCAATAGATTTAATAAGGCTCTCATCATCAATTTTACCTTCTACAAAAAGTGTTGGTTTAACCATATCAAGGTAAACCTGTCCGTCTTCAGATGAATATGGAGCAACGATTGTAATCGTTGGAGGGTTTGTTTCGGTTCGCTTAATAGAGATCTCCAGGTTTTTTACATTCTTGTACTCATCTCTTGCCAGGATAGTGATTTTATTCGCTCCTTCCGCAATATCTACACTGGCAATAAATTCTTTGGTTCCATTTTTCTTATCAAGAAAAGTGACGGGCTGGTTATTGATAAGAAGAGTATCCAGTTTGCTTTTTTCCTTTATCTTGCCTGAAATTGTAAGGTTCTTCTTATCCCCTTTGATTATGATTGTATCGTTATTTAAAACCGGCTCATTGAGTGTAATCTCAGGTGGGTCTTTCTCTCTGTTAAGCTCATACAATCTCCCTTTTGCTTCTCTCAGAAGTTTTCTTGCTTTTGGATCATCTTCAGACAGTGCTGCTATCTTGTTATAATCATCAATAGCTTTTTCAAGGTTCATTATTTCCTCATAAGATTTTGCACGGGAATAATATGCATCAGGGTTTTCCTCTTTACGGGCTGATTTCAGATTTATATATTTCGTGAAATCGTTGATTGCATTTGCATGCTGATTAAACTCCTGATAATCGAGTGCTCTGATCATATAGTAATCAGGGTTTGCAGGGTCGATCAGGATCACTTTTGAAACATCATTGATCGCACTTGGATAGTCTATATTTTTCTTGTAGATCTTGCTCCTTGTGAGGTAAGCAGGGATATTTTTATCATCCATTGAAATGACAGTATTCACATGGTTCATTGCTTCCTGCGGATTACCGGTTCTGAGAAGCAGCTCTGCAATCTCAAGGTGAGGATCAATTAGCTTTTTGTCTTTTGAAATAACTTTTTCGAGTTCCTTTTTGGCAAGAGGATCATTGTTCATTGCCTCATAAATTACTCCCCTGTAATAGTAGTTCATAGGTTCATCCTTGATCAGAGTTGCAGTGTCAGATACCTTTAGTGCCTGCTCATATTTTTCGAGTTTTATGAGAGTTTTGACTTTTTCTGGATAGATCAGACCATTTCTGCGGTCTATAGCTGAGGCATGGTTAAGGTTAGCCAGAGCCTTTTCAAACATATTCAGTTTGTTGTAGACGCGGCCAAGATTAACATAAGCATCCGATTCCTTTGGTTTGAACACAATAGCTTTTTCATAATCGGCTGCAGCTTCGGTGAATTTATTAAGCTTTTCATATGCACCACCACGCGCAAGATAGTAATCAGTATTCGATGGTTCCAGACCAATTGCACTTGTATACTGAGCCACGGCATCTTCATACTTCTGATTGTCCATGAATTCATTCCCTGCTTTATAGAATGTTTTTGCTTTCTGGCCAAAAACAGAAATAGTTAGAAATGCCAACAATGTTGCAAGTAAAAATACTCTCTTCTTCATAACTTTAGTCCTCCTGCATTTACGAATATTTACATTTCAAAAATAAACAGAAATATTATATTATTAACCATACTTTCAGTCTTTTATTCATTCAGAATAATATTAAGAACACTTCTTTCAAATTCAGTTCCGGAAATTGCTTTTCCTTTTACTGATGGAGCTTTCACTCCAGTATCCAGTTCGCCCCTTCCGGTAAAAACCCTCGCTTCATCCCATAAACCATACTCAATGAAATGATTCAGAATCTGGGCTCCTCCTTCAATGAAAACCGACTGTATCTTCTCCTTATACAAATAATTCAGTACCTGCTGACAGGCCAGGATACTCTTTTCCAATATAACATTCCTTACCATTTTCACATTTTCTCTTTCAACTTCACTAAACAATATTACATGGCTATTTGTTTTATTTTGAAGAAGATAATTGTTAAGGTTTCCCGAACCGGACAGTATTACACGTATTGGATTTTTACCAGTCCAGTATCTGACATCAAGGCCCGGTTTGTCGGCCCGGATAGTTTCCGCGCCAACAAGAATAGCCTCCGCCTCCGATCTCCATTTGTGAACAAGAACCCGTTCAGCATCTCCGCTTATCCTTACCGGTGTACTGCTTTCATCTGTTCTTCTTGCATCAATGAATCCGTCTTTGCTCTGCGCCCATTTAAGAATAATATATGGCCGCTTTTTTTCATGATAAGTGAAGAACCTGCGGTTGATCCACCTGCACTCTTGTTCGAGTATT
>JAHEYW010000123.1 GCA_023251395.1 Bacteroidales bacterium | reverse complement strand
ATAAGCTGGTCTGAATCTTCCAAACATCAGTATATCAATATACTATTTTAGACCTATTGCATGTATAAAATATTTTTCTACATTTGGAAGTTTTTGTTCTGAAACATTTTAAAATAGAAACCAGATTAAAAATATGGGGAAATGGTACAATAAGTATGGTTTACCCTGATAAACTTAAACTTAAATAATTTATTATGAGAAAACTTCTATTTTCTGTTATTGCTGTGCTTACTACAGGCAGTCTGTTTGCAACTGGTCTGGTGACCAACACTAATCAGAGTGCTACCTGGGTTCGTCTTCCAGCCAGAAATGCTTCAACCAGCATTGACGCTACTTACTATAATCCTGCAGGATTAATGAAACTGCCAAATGGCATTCATTTTTCAGTATCCAACCAGTCGATCTGGCAGACAAGGGAAGTGGATAATACATATACAAAGCTTAATAATGGTGTTTATAAAGGCACTGTTAATGCTCCGCTGTTCCCATCTGTTTATGCTGTATATAAAATGGACAAATTTGCCGTTTCTTTTGGTTTTAACCCGATAGGTGGCGGCGGTGGAGCTGAATTCACAAAAGGATTACCATCGTTTGAAATGAGCCCATCTGACCTGGTCCCCAGTCTTGCATCAAAAGCAGGTGTAACAGGATACAGACTTTCACCATACTTCAAAGGCAGCTCAACATTTCTTGGATTCCAGGGAGGAATATCTTATAAGATTAATGACATGATATCAGTTGCGGCAGGTGTGAGATATGTAACCGCCAAAAACACATACGAAGGTTATCTGAACGACATTCAGCTTAATGTATCCGGATCATGGTTACCAGCTTCCTCCGTACTTTCTAATCTTTCAACTCAGCTGACCGGGATTACTGGTATACCCACAAAATTAGCACCTGCAATTGCAGGAGGTTTTGGAGGCCAGACACTTGCTGTTCTTGTTGGGGCCGGAGCTATGACGACAACTGATAAAGCAAATATCGAAGCCGGGCTTGCAGCAATCGGAGTACCAGCCGCAGCAATACCGACTATGACTGTCAGCACAATAAGCGCAACTGTTACAGGTGCTACTCCTGCACTTAAAGATCAGATTGCTACATTGGATGCAAATGCCAGCCTGGTGCAAAACCAGTCTGCAGATGTCGAGCAAACAGGATCGGGTTATGCACCATTTTTCAGTGTAAATATTACCCCTGTTGAGAATCTCAATATTGCAATCAAATATGAAATGAGGACCAAACTTGAACTTACTAATAAGACAAACAAGGATTTCACAGTTGGATATATGACAAAAAATGGAAATGTCACATCACCTCAGTCCTTAATACCCGATATGACCAAACCAATTACGATGTTCCCCGATGGCGAAAAGACAAGGAATGATATGCCTGCTATGCTTACACTTGGAGCTGACTATAAATTCTCTTCCGGATTAAAAGCAGCAGTGGGATTTAACTACTATTGGGACAAGGGAGCAGATTATGGCCATAAGATAGATGATGATATCGATGGTTCAACACCTTCAGTTCATATCGCAAATGATAAAATCATTGGAGATAATGGTTTTTCATTCAGTGGAGGACTTGAGTACCCTATTACAAAAAAGATAATTGTAAGCGGTGGTTACGTCTGGGCAAATCAGGGAGTTAACAGCACTTATCAAAGCGATCTTAATTATGGTCTTGGCACACAGACTTTCGGATTCGGTGCTGCTTATAACATCACTGATAAAATCCAGTTCATCATTGGCGGAAGCTGGACTATGTATGGCCAGGATACAAAAATTATCAACCACAAATTGAATGGCGTGAATCAATATCCTACAGAGACTTACAAGAAAGACACCAAGTTGATTGGTATTGGATTTGATTTAAGTTTCTAATCTTACTGGGTTTCTATAAAAAGAGGGTGTATCAAAAGATGAGTCATCCTCTTTTTTTGCCCCCTAAATCCCCCTAAAGGGGGACTTAATACATTGTATGTGCTTAAATAATAGCATTTTACACCGCCCCTCAGGGGAGGCTGGGAGGGGCAACTAAAAGAGGAAGACAAATCTATAGCTATTTTGAAGCCCCATTTTTTTTAAAATTTTATGCCATTATTATTCAGGTACTTAACATATTGTTCTATCCTGGGTGACTTTGATGTAAGGAGCCTCTTATACCATACTGATGCTTCAATCCTGTCTCCTGCTTCGATTGCTGCAGAAATGATATTCACATACAGTAACCCTTTAATACCATGATTTTGGCTATCAACCTTTTCAAGAATGTTCCTGAATAACTCAATATTCTTCACAGGATCCTGCTTAGAAGCCAGAATAAAAGTCTCGTCCAGCTTTTCATTCAAATCACTGTTAAGTGTTACTCCATAGAAATAGAAGCAATTGCCAGGGCAATCTTCAATAATATCAATCCATTCAATGGACTGTTTTAATGGCGGAAATGTAAGTGCAAAGGAGAGCTTTTCTCCAATACTCCGAAACTTATATGTATCAGGACATTGTGGAATACCTGAAGCAGATACAAGTTTCGCTTTTGAGCCATCAGGATAAACAATATTGATGTTTTTATCAGCACAGAAGTATCCACTATCAATCTGGTTCTCAATGGTAAAATAGACAACTGTCTTAAGCAGTGATGTCTCGATCTTATTAATTTCAAGTGTCTGTGGACTCTTCAGACCGGCATTTGGTCGAAGGATCACCTGTGACCTGATCTGAAATGTAAATAAAACTGAAAACAAGATTACAAAGGATAATGTCAGTATTGGTCTCATGCCATATTCGAATTTTTATGCAATTTATCAAAAAAACCTTTCAATCAATCAGAAGCTAAATGACCGGTGATGGAGTGGAGAAGTTAACTGAAATGTAACAAATAAGTAACAATTATCTGAAAACCGTAACGTTAATGTAAATAACTTTGCACATGACAATTTCAGCTAAATAATTTCAATGTATTTTGAAAGGCTGATAAATCTATTATAGTAAAAAACCTGATTGATGAAAACAAAGAGAGAACAGTCTATTGAAGATATAGAATACAATTTCGAGCAGATGTCTGATCTCGTTCTTGCCCAGTTACGGATCCTGGAAAAACTGATGGCTGATCCATCAAGTGAGGAAAAAGAGATGCTGGTCACCGAGCTCAGACGGAATGAGGAAGGTATCGATAAATTTGAGGTTCTTATGAGTGACCAGATTATAAATACGCTGGTCCTGTATCAACCTGTTGCCTCGGATATCAGAAAAATTATAGCAATCTACCGGATTACAATTAATCTTGAAAGAATCGGAGATCTGATAATGAATATACTGTATTCACTGGAGACGATCAAGGATAGTGAAGAATTTCGGGAAATGAATGAAGTCATAATAAACATGCTCCTTACAGGAACCAGCATGGTCGAGAAATCCCTTCTTTCATTCGTAAATTCAGACACTGAATATGCAGTCTGGACAATTAAAAATGATGAGATTGTTGATGAAATGAACCGGAAGCTCCTGCTTAACAGCATCAAAAATGCCAAAGTAAGTGAAAGGACGAAGGAAATGTTGTCGAGCTATATTGATCTTAAGAATATTATTATTAATCTTGAAAGAGTTGCAGATCATGCAACAAATATCGCAGAAGCATCAATTTATTCTGTTCAGGGTACCGACATAAGACATACAGACATAAATACAGATTACCTTAATGAACAGATCAGATAAATGAACCTTTATTCAAAATGATTTCAGAAGAAAAAAGAATTCTCATAGTTGATGATGAAGAGGATCTTTGCGAAATCCTTCAATATAACCTTAATAATGAGGGATATAAGACTGATGTCGCTCATTCTGCAGAGGAAGCTATGAAGAAAACACTTTCTGAATATAATCTGCTTCTTCTCGATGTCATGATGGGCCCTATGTCGGGATTTAAGCTTGCAGATAAGATAAGAAAGGAAATGAATAACAATGTCCCGATCATTTTCCTTACAGCGAAAGATACTGAGAACGACTTATTAACTGGTTTCAGTATCGGGGCTGACGATTATATTTCAAAGCCATTTTCAATAAACGAGCTCACCGCCAGAGTTAAAGCAGTTCTGAAACGTACACATAATGAGAATATCAAATCAGACCCGATAATCAGGTACGGAAATATAGAGATTGATACTGTAAAAAAACGCCTGGTAATAAATGATGAAAGGGTTGAGCTCACAAAAAAAGAGTATGAAGTATTAAAATTACTTCTTGATAATCAGGGAAAAGTATTTTCCAGAGAGGACATTTTATCTCTCGTATGGGGCAAAAATGTTATTGTTACCGAGCGTACAATAGATGTAAACATAACACGGCTACGTTCTAAGCTTGGAGAGTATGGTAAATATCTGAGGAACAAAACAGGCTATGGATATTATTTTGAATTCTGATCTGATAAACTGATAGAAATGCTGGCAAGGAAAAAATTCAGGAACATTCTGTTCATTTATTACTCTACTGTTTTCATCATCTTTACTCTCCTGATGGTAACATTTCAATACCAGAGGGAAAAGAAATACAGAACCGCGACACTCAATGATGAACTGGATAAGATCACGCAAATCATCCAGAACTATATGACTTCCCAGAGGATTCATGAATCAAAATCATACTTCACAATTGACTCACTCATTGCATTGCTGCCACAGCCAAATCTCAGGATTACCATTGTTGACAGATCGGGTGCAGTACTTTATGACAATTTTGTAAAAGACTGGAAATCTATGGAGAATCACAAATCCAGACCAGAGATTTCCGAGTCAGAATATTCAGACTTTGGTACTTCAATAAGGAGATCCGGGACCACCAGACAGGAATTCTATTACTATTCAAAATTCTATGGACAGTATTTTATACGTGCTGCTGTAGTTTATGATATTCTTATTGTGAACTTCCTGAAGGCAAAGGTCTATTTCGTTTTTGTAATTCTTATTCTTTTCATCCTCATCTGGGCAGTCCTTCTTCTCGTCACTAACAGATTTTCTGAATCAATTACAAGACTAAAGGATTTTGCAATCTCCGTTGGGAATAATGAACCTTTTGATTTCAACCAGAAGTTTCCCAAAAACGAATTGGGCATAATCGGGGAAGAAATCCTGGAGATTTACCGGAACCTTCTCACAACCAAAAATGAACTTGCAAATGAGAAAGAAAAGCTCTTTAGTCACCTGAATGCACTAAATGAGGGTATTGCTTTCTTTGCAAGTAATAAGACAAGGATCCTGACCAATAATCACTTCATACAGTACATGAACATGATATCAGGGGATCTTTCCATTTCATCATCAAGCTTTTTTAAGATCAGTGAGTTCAATCCCATCCTTGAATTTATCAATAAGTATACCTCAGAAGCAGTCATCTCAGCGGACCTTCCCAAAATGGATTATCAGATCAGTAAACATGGTAAATTCTTTCATGTCCAATGTGTTATCTTCAATGACAAAAGCTTTGAAGTCATCCTGAGTGACAGAACCGAGCTGGAAAAAAACAAGCTTATCAAGCAGCAGATGACATCCAATATTGCTCATGAACTTAAGACACCTGTATCCTCAATTAAAGGTTATATCGAAACCTTATTGAAGGATTCGCAAATGGAGAGAGAGAAACAGGAATATTTCCTGGAAAAAGCCCTGGCTCAAAGCGACAGACTAACTGACCTGATAAATGATATTGCTGTTCTGAACAAAATTGAAGAAACAGCTTCCTTATTTAATATTGAACCTGTAAATCTGCCCGAGATTATCAGGGAAGTGTCAGAAAATTTCAAAGCTGCACTTGAATCGAGGAAGATGAAGGTTGAAGTATTGAATATTGACCATGTTATTATTAATGGTAACAGGTCCTTGATTCTTTCTGCTTTTCAAAATCTGATTGAAAACGCTATTAATTATTCCGGAGAAAACACAACAGTAAGAATCCAGCTTTTCAATGAAGACGAAAAATTCTATCACTTCTCATTTTCTGATGATGGTGTTGGGATTGTTGAAGAACACCTGGGAAGGATCTTTGAAAGATTCTATCGTGTCGATTCCGGAAGATCGCGGAAAAACGGTGGAACAGGATTGGGTCTATCTATTGTAAAGAATGCCATCCTTCTGCATAAGGGTGATATAAGTGTCAGGAACCGTATCGGAGGAGGTACTGAATTCCTGTTCTCACTTCCCAAACCAGTCTGATTTACTACTAACCAAATCTGCCGGATATATAATCTTCAGTCTGCCTTTTAGATGGATTGGAGAAAATTGTTTCTGTTTTATTAAATTCCACCAGTTCTCCCAGGTAGAAGAAAGCAGTGTAATCGCTTGTCCTTGCAGCCTGTTGCATATTATGGGTAACAATTATAATAGTATAATCCTGCTTCAGTTCATGTATCAACTCTTCGATCTTTGCTGTTGATATTGGATCAAGTGCACTTGCAGGTTCGTCCATCAGGATAATCTCGGGATTTACAGCGAGTGTCCTTGCAATACAAATCCTCTGCTGCTGTCCGCCAGATAAGCTTAGGGCAGAATTGTACAGCCTTCCCTTAACTTCATCCCAGATAGCTGCCTGGCGAAGTGATTTCTCAACGATTTCATCAAGAGTATCTTTGTGTGTAATCCCGTTTATTTTTGGCCCGAATGCGATGTTCTCATAAATCGACTTTGCAAACGGGTTTGATTTCTGAAAGATCATTCCGACCTTCTTCCTGAGATTAACGACATCAATTTCCTTTCCATAGATATCTATATCATCAATTCTGACTTCACCATCAATCTTTACATTTTCAATGAGATCATTCATCCTGTTGAGTGTTCTCAGGAATGTAGATTTCCCGCATCCTGAAGGTCCTATGAAAGCTGTGACCATTTTCTCCGGAATCATAATATTTACTTTTTTCAAAGCCGGATTAACCCCATAATGAAGGTCAAGATCTTTTACATGTACTTTAATATCGTTCATCTGAAATCCTTAATTTGCTCTTTTTCTTATTCGGTAACGAATAACAACAGCGATTGCGTTTAATGAAAATGTAAGCAATAACAATACAAGTGTTGTTGCAAACTGTATTGGCAATGTCTCATCAACATTAGCTGACTGGGTCGACATAATATAAATATGATAGCCGAGAGACATGAACTGATCGTTCAGGGCATGTGGGAGGTCAGACATGAAATAGACTGCTCCGGTAAACAATATTGGTGCAACTTCACCAGCTCCCCGGCTGACTGCAAGAATTGTACCGGTAAGAATTCCTGAAACCGACCCTGGCAGAACCACTTTCCTGATTGTCTGCCATTTAGTTGCTCCAAGCGCAAGACTCGCCTCCCTCATATCCCTGGGAATTGTTCGTATGGCTTCCTCAACAGATACTATCACAACCGGCAAAGTGAGCAGAGCCATCGTAAGACTGGCCCAGATTAAGCTTGGCTGGCCCCATTTCAGTTCACCTCCGTTAAGAATGACGTCCATGTTTTTTCCGACAAATCCTATAAAAAACCCGAGACCGAAAAGACCGAAAATAATTGAAGGCACTACAGCCAGGGTTTTTACAGCAAACCGGATTGTCTTCGCAATTATGGATCTCTCACTTGCATATTCCGCAAGATAAATGGCAGTTATTACGCCAAATGGAACAGCCGCAAAAGCCATTATTATTGTCATAAGTGCAGTACCGATTATTGCAGGGAAAATGCCACCTTTTGTCATACCGTCCTTCGGATATTCTGACAGGAATTTCAGACTCAGTCTTGACCAGCCGCCTGAAATCATTATTCCCAGGATTGAAACAATGATAAAAATGATAACTACCACTGCCAGGATTGTCAGACCTTCAACCAGAATATCAATAGTACTTCTGTTCAGAATACCCTTCCTCCCCTGTAATTGAAATATATTTGAAGTTTTCAACATCTGGCTTCTTATTTTTTTGACTGAAAACGTCTTATCACTACATTCTTAAGATAAAATTCTGCAACAGCATTTAGAAAGAAAGTGAAAATAAAGAGCAATGACCCTATCAGGAATAATACGCTATAATGGGTATCCCCGAATACAACCTCAGCCATCTCCGCACCTATTGTTGCTGAAAGTGTGCGGACCGAATCGAACGGGTTGATATTTACAAGAGCAGCATTACCTGTTGCCATAAGCGCAATCATTGTCTCACCAAAAATCCTTCCTACTCCTAAAAGAACAGCGGCAAAAATTCCGGGTACTGCAGCCGGTAATACAACGTAAAATGCTGTTTGCCTCATACTTGCTCCAAGGCCAAGGCTGGCTTCAATGTATGTTTTCGGTATTGCAGTAAGCGAATCCTCTGTCAATGTGTAGATTATAGGTATTGCAGCCAAAGCCATTGCTATCCCTCCGACAAAACTGTTGAGCCGGCTGGCATATCCGAAAATCTCCTGAAGTACTGTCGCCATTACCATTAATGCAAAAAAGCCTATCACGACTGACGGGAATCCGGCAAGAAGCTCAATTACAGGTTTAATTATTTCTCTCAGTCTGGGTTTGGCAAACATCGCGGTATAAATTGCAGCCAGTATGGCAATTGGTGCAGCAAAAAGCAATGCTATAATTGTGACTTTAAAGGTTCCGAGAAATAAAGGGATCAATCCATACCTTGGATTATCAGAAACCGGCATCCAGTCTTTGGAAAGTAATGTTGAAGAAGGGACCGATACTTTTTTGGCGGGTGAAGTTTCCTTTGATTTTTCAGGTTCAGCTGCAGCAGATTTATCATCAACTCCATATCTCTCCTGAACCATTGGTTCTGCTGTTACCGTTTCTTTCACATCCATCCTGAAGACAGGGAAAGCTTCCCGGAACACAAAAACGAAAATCAGGATCACAAATGCAATTGACAAAAATGCAATCGACTTAATAAATTTTTCAGCAAACCAGTCTGAGAACCTGAATCTCTTTTTTGAGATGTCATAATTAAATGTTTTCGGACTGGTTTTTTTTAAGCTGCTCTTCATAAGTACAATTTCTGTAAAAACACCAGACTTGTCAGTGAATTCTGACAAGTCCGGATCATCTAACCTAAACCAAATTTAACTATGAGACTATTTATAAGGGAAGTATCCGACTTCTGTTACAATGCTCTGACCTTCAGAACCAAGGATCCAGTCAATATATTTTTTTGTTTCACCTGTTGGCCTGTTTCTCAAGTACATATAGAGGTAACGGGTGATAGGATATTCGGATTTACCTATAGACTCAGGGGTTGGCTGGTATGCTTTACTACCTGCATCTTTTTTAACAGCACACAGCTTGATCCCTTTTGCATATGCAGCGCCACCATAACCAATACCGTTCACATCTTTCTTAACCGCATTAACTACTGCCGCAGTACCAGGTAAGGACTGGACACTGGCCGCATAATCCTCTTTTACTACTTCATCATGAAAATATGTATAGGTGCCTGAACTGTTTTCTCGACCGTATAGTCTTATCTCAGCATCATTCCCGCCAACTTCTTTCCAGTTCCTGATCTTTCCAGTATAGATATCGCTCAGCTGCTTCAAAGTAAGTTCACTGACCTTATTGGTTTCGCTGAGGAAAATTGTAACGCCATCTTTTGCACATGGAATCTCAACTCCAAGAACATTATACCTGGCCTTAAGTTTATCTATTTCGGTAGATTTCATTGGACGACTCGCGTTGCATATATCTGTTGTTCCATTGATAAGGGCAGTGATTCCAACTCCTGAACCACCACCAGTGACCTGAATAACCGCTGTTGGGTTCTTCTTCATATAAG
>JAHEYW010000006.1 GCA_023251395.1 Bacteroidales bacterium | reverse complement strand
GCCGGTTTTGTATAGTTCTGTTCCGCAGTTGAGAGCTGTCTGCCCTCCGAAAGAAAGCAGAACTCCACCGGGACGCTCCTTTGCTATTACTTTTTCTACGAAATATGGATTGACCGGAAGAAAGTAAATTTTATCGGCAATATTCTCCGAGGTCTGTACTGTTGCTATATTAGGATTTATCAGAATTGTCTCTATTCCTTCCTCCTTAAGAGCCTTCAGTGCCTGTGAACCGGAATAATCAAATTCACCCGCTTCCCCGATCTTAAGTGCCCCGGAACCAAGGATTATTACCTTTTTTAATTCATCTTTCATTGCCGGATTTTGAGTCACAAAAATACAATTATTTTTAAAAGAGCCTTGGAATATTCAAAAAATGTATAAATTTGCATCGAAAATGTATAAATATGCAAAAGGTAGCAAGGCTTCTTGAGATCGAAAAGATCATATCGGAGGAAAATATTTCTTCCCAGGAAGAGTTGCTTAAAAGGCTTAAAAAATCTGGAATTACCTGCACTCAGGCTACCCTTTCGCGTAACCTTCATCAGCTGGGTGTAATAAGAATTCCTTCAGATAGTGGTGGTTACAAATATTCACTTTCTGATTCATCAAAGCAGATTGGGGGAAGCGGACTGAATAAAAATATTATCTCAGTGATCAGATCCGTAGTAAATGCAAGAGGGTTGGTTCTGCTTAAGACAATTCCCGGTCACGCAAGCAGTACTGCTTTTATTATTGATAATGCCGGCCGCTTTGAAATAGCCGGGACTATTGCAGGTGATGATACGGTAATGATAATTCCAAGGGACAATATTACAGCCTCTCAGGTTCATTCATGCCTCGAGATGATATTCCCGGGATTCAGGGACGTGGTTAAAAAAGAATAAAATACACACTAACAATTATTAATAATAATACAATGAAAGAAAAAGTGGTTTTGGCCTATAGTGGCGGTCTGGATACTTCTGTTATTCTGAAGTGGCTTATTGAAAAAGGTTATGAAATTATTGCATTTGTTGCGGATGTTGGTCAGGCGGAAGATTTTGAGGAATGTCGTAAAAAAGCTCTTCTTCTTGGTGCTTCGAAAGTGATTGTCAGCGACCTGAAGAAGGAATTTATTGATGGTTACGTTCTAAAGGCAGTAAAAGCAAATGCAATTTATGAGGACAGGTACCTTCTGGGCACCTCACTGGCAAGGCCACTTATAGCTCTGAAACAGATTGAGATCGCAAAAGCTGAAGGGGCTAAAGCTGTCGCACATGGTGCTACCGGTAAAGGAAATGACCAGGTCCGTTTTGAACTTTCATATTATGCATTGATGCCAGGAGTAAAGGTTATTGCACCCTGGAAAGACAGAGAGTTCCTGGCAACTTTCAAAGGCAGAACCGATCTTTTGAAATATGCGGCTGAGAAAAACATTCCGGTTAAGGCAAGTATTGCAAAACCTTACAGTGAGGATGATAATCTTATGCACATCAGTCATGAGGCCGGGGTACTTGAAGATCCTATGTATACTCTGCATAAAAGCATGCTCCAGAAGATGGTTATGCCACAGGATGCACCTGATGTCGAAACAAGGATAGTAATTGACTTCAAAGATGGTTTACCAGTTAAAGTTCTGAATAAGGATGACGGAACTGAAAAAACTGAATCCTACGAAATGTTCGTTTACCTGAATGAAATTGCAGGTAAGAATGGCATCGGTCTTCTGGATATGGTTGAAAACAGGTTCGTTGGTATCAAATCACGAGGAGTATATGAAACCCCCGGAGCTACAATACTTTATGCAGCCCACAGAGATATCGAAGGCATTGCCATGGACAGGGAGGTAATGAGACTGAGAAATATGCTTACACCAAAATTCTCGGAGCTTATTTATAACGGATTCTGGTTCAGCCCTGAAATGGACTTTCTGATGGCCGCTGTAGATAAAAGCCAGGAGCTGATTGACGGTAGTGTTCACCTTTGTCTGTATAAGGGCAATATTATAATTGAAGGAAGAGAATCCCCATCCTCATTATATAACAAAAACCTGTCAAGTATGGATATTGAAGGAGGCTTTGATCAAACTGACAGCAAAGGGTTCATAAAAATAAATGCTATCCGACTGATGGCTCACAGAGCAATAGTTGAATCGGGACGTAAGAAAAGCACCCTGGGGTAAGAAGAAGTTACTTCACTTACTCTATAGTTTATTGAAATCTTTACAGCTGTTAAACTAAATTCTGCATCTTATGAAACTATGGGATAAAGGCGTAGAACCTGATCCGGCAATAATTGAATTTACCGTAGGCAATGACAGGGTAATGGATCTTTCGCTGGCCGAATGGGATATTATCGGTTCAATGGCACATGCAATAATGCTCCAAAATGTTGGCCTTTTGACACCTGAAGAAAAGCAAAGTCTTTTAAATGGCCTTCATCTTCTTTTTCAGAAAGCTACAAAAGGGGAACTTATTGTAGAGAAAGGGGTTGAAGATATCCATTCTCAGGTTGAGAAGGATTTATCAGTTAATCTGGGACCAACAGGTAAAAAGATCCATACCGGCAGATCAAGAAATGACCAGGTTCTGCTTGATATCAGGTTATTTACCAGATCAGAGATCGACAGGATAGCAGTCAAGGTTTTTGCCCTTTTCAATAAGCTTCAGTCTCTGAGTGAGCAGCATAAGGAGGTTCTGCTTCCGGGATATACACATATGCAGCCGGCAATGGTTTCATCATTCGGATTATGGTTTGGAGCCTATTCCGAAAGCCTTGCTGACGACCTTCATCTGCTGGCCTCAGCAAGAAAACTGAATAACCGCAATCCGTTGGGTACTGCTGCAGGATATGGTACGACATTACCATTAAAAAGGAAGCTCACCGCAGACCTGCTTGAATTTGATGATCTCGTTTTTAATTCAGCCTATGCCAGCCTGAACAGGGGTAAGGTTGAAATGGCAGTTGCTGGTGCACTTGCTTCAGTTGCCAGAACCCTGGGAAGATTTTCAATGGATATTTGTCTTTATATGGGTGCTGAATTCAAGTTTATTGATTTTCCGGGGGAATACATTACCGGGTCAAGTATCATGCCCCAGAAAAAGAATCCTGATGTTTTTGAGATAATCAGGGCACGTACAAACCATCTGCAGGCTGTACCGGCGGAAATTGCTATGCTGACATCCAATCTTTCATCGGGCTATCACAGGGATCTTCAGCTTCTTAAGCCACTTGTATTTGATGCCTTTAAAGAACTTGAAGCTTGCATTGATATACTTAATTTCATGCTGACCGGGATCAGGATCAGAAAAGATATTACAGAATACCCGGTTTATAATTCAATATTCAGCACGGAAGAGGTGAACAGGCTTGTAAGGTCGGGAGTTCCTTTCAGGGACGCTTATAAAGAAGTTGGAGCCAGGTTAGAAAATGGTTCATTTTCCAGAACATCTACAAAAGATTATTCTCATGAAGGAAGTATTGGTAATCTATGTAATGATCAGATTCAAAAGATGGCTGAAACGCATATGAAAAGCTTCAACAGTAAAACATCTTCTGAACTTGAGTCAAAGCTGGTGAATTATAAATTGGATAAATAAGTAAAGATTGTTTTACCAAGGGGTGGCACGGAGTTTTGAACGGAGTTGAGGCTGTTGAAACAACCTCAACTTCTCATTTACATCTGTGTAACTCCGTGGTTAACACGTTATTATTATAAGCTCAATTAATACCCTTATACCTTGCAATATTTTCAATAAAGGTATCGAACAGAAAATCGGTATCTGTTGGTCCACCTGAAGCCTCGGGATGGAACTGGGTAGAAAAGAACGGCTTTCTCCGGTGTATCATTCCCTCATTTGTGTTATCGTTAATATTTATAAAATAAGGAAGCCAGTCCCTTCCAAGAGTTTTGTTATTCACAGCAAAGCCATGGTTCTGAGAAGTAATATATGCCTTGTCAGTCCCTACCTGAATAACAGGCTGATTATGGCTCCTGTGACCATATTTAAGCTTATATGTATCGGCTCCTGAGGCGAGAGCCATCAGCTGATTGCCAAGACATATGCCAAATACAGGTTTATTCCCTTCAAGCGATTTCTTTATATTGCTGATAGTGATGTCACACATTTTGGGGTCACCCGGTCCGTTTGAAAGGAACAATCCGTCAAACTCCTCTTTATGGAAATCATAATTCCAGGGTACCCGAATTATTGTTGTGTCCCTTTTAAGGAGATTCCTAATGATATTGTATTTTACTCCGCAATCTACAAGGATGATCCTGTTTGAACCTGAACCATATATTTTCTTTGTAGTTGTACTTACTTCTGCCACCAGGTTGACTTTATTCGGATCGTAGAAATCAATTGATGAACCATCTGGTTCAATTTTGCCCAGCATGGCTCCTTTTTCCCTTATTCTTTTGGTTAGGGCTCTTGTATCTATTCCATAGACTCCTGGCACATTATTTTTTATAAGCCACTCTTCGAGGCTTTCGGTTGCATTCCAGTGGCTGTAATCAAAAGAATAATCAGATACTATTAATGCTGAAATATGAATTGATGAAGACTCATGATACTTCAATATATCATCAGCCTCTTCTTTTCCAGGCGCTCCATAATTACCTATCAGCGGGTATGTAAGGCACAAAATCTGGCCCCTGTAGGATGGATCTGTAAGACTTTCCGGATAACCCGTCATTGCAGTATTGAATACTACTTCTCCTGCAGCAGGTATATTTGCCCCGAACGATTTTCCTGTATATATGGTCCCGTCCTCAAGGGTTAGTTTTACATTTATCCTGTTCTTCATTCACAAATGAGTATTACTGGTTTATCTTAGTTTGCTGATCGCTTTTTCAATTTTATCCATTGCTTTAATCAGTGTGGCTTTTGGACAAGCCAGGTTCATTCTCATGAAACCTTCTCCACCGGGGCCGAAGGTAGATCCTTCATTCATTCCAACACCAGCTTCTTTAACAAAAAAGGACTGCAGTTCTTTGCCCGACATATGTAATGATCTGCAGTCAAGCCAGATCATATAAGTTGCTTCCGTCCTGAGAGGAACTATTTCCGGGATCCTGTCACTACAGAATTCAAGTACATAACCCACATTTGATTCAATATATTTTAATAGTTCATCAAGCCAGGCATGTCCGTGGGTATAGGCAGCAATTGAAGCAATAGTACCAAAAATATTTCCATTTCCAACATGAAGTTTTTCGACAACAGAATTAAAAGATTTTCTTAATTCCGGGTTTGAAATAATGACTGAAGAAGTTGATAGCCCGGCCAGGTTAAATGTCTTGCTTGGTGCAATACAGGTAATTGTGTCAGATGCAATCCTGTCTGAAAGAGAAGCCGCAGGAGTAAATTTGAAGCCGGGTAAGACCAGGTCACAATGTATCTCATCAGAGACCATAATAATATTATTTTCCAAGCAGATTTCAGAAAGTTCATATAGTTCATCAGGATACCAGACTCTGCCGAGTGGATTATGAGGATTTGAAATGAAAATCATTTTGGTCTTCTCGTCGATGGACTCACGAAGGTTATCAAAGTCCATTTCCCAGCTGCCATCTGATTCCTTTAACCGGTTATATATAAGTTTCCGTCCATGCAGTTCTGCAGCGCTGAAGAAAGGGAAATATACCGGTGGTTGAACAATAATTTTGTCGCCAGGATTTGTGTATGCAAGAGTACAGAAATTTAAAGCAGGAACTATTCCCGGACTGAAGCATATCCATTCTTTTTCTATTTTCCAGTTATATCGTTTTTCCGACCAGTCGATAATCGATGAAAAATATTCATGAGGCCTGAAAGAATACCCCATGATTTCATGTTTCAAACGGTCAGTGAGTGCCTGAATGATAAACTCAGGTGTCTTAAAATCCATATCTGCAACCCACATGGGAATTACATCTTCGTTTCCGAAAATTTCTTTTCTCAGATCATACTTGATGCAATTAGTACCTTCCCTGATGACAGGTTCATCGAAATTCCAGCCCATTAAAAATGAGGTTAAATTCAGGGGTTCAAAGATAATCAAAAATAGTTCAGGACCTTAAATAGGATGAAGATTAGAACCTAATTTTAAGTGAGGAAAATTTGATTGACATCTAATTTACTCTGAGTGTTCGGATCAAATTAGAAAAATAGGTGTAATTAATATAATTTTATTTTCTATTTTTATACCCGTTAAAAAGCAAATAAATCATTTAAAACGATCAGGCATGAAAAAGACCATTATAACTATGATCATTCCTTTATTGGTTTTTGGTTTAATCGGATTAACTTCCTGCAATTCCAGTTCTTCCAATAAAGCCAAAGGTAAAGGAACAGTTGATCTGCAAAAAGGAGATACTATAAAAAAGGCAATCATAAAGAATGTATATCCACTACCTACAAGTGCACAGGTAATAAAGTTGCTTACTGATATGGAAGTCGGGTATCAGATAGGGGTCACAAATTCTGCCGGAAATGTAAAAAAATACTATACCAGTAAAGCGAAAGCTACTGCAATAGGTATATATGGAGCAGACCTGAGTTATGTTACAGTCTATAATATAATGCAGGAAGTAACCACATACATGGATGTAATGAAAAGTCTTGCCAATGATCTTAATTTGTCACAGATATATAAGCCTGCTTTATACGATAGTATTAAGACCAACTTCGACAATAAGGATAAACTGGTTTCAATTCTTTCAAATGCATTCAACGAGACCTATTCATATATGACTGATAATGATCAGCAGACTTTTGCTCTGTTGGTTGTTGGTGGTGGATGGGTTGAAGGAATGTACCTTACATGCCTTGTTAATGAAGCAGCTTATCAGGATGCCAGGTTTTCAAAAGTGCTTCTTGACCAGAAAAAATCATTTGAACTTTACCTTGACCTGACCAAGCCATATAGTAATGATCCCAATATCAAAGAAATGCTTAAGAACATGGAACCTATACGTAAGGTTTATCAGGGTCTGGGAACAAGTCTGACATTGAATAATATCAAGGACATCAGCAAAGCAATTAGCACAGTAAGGGAAAAAATAATTCAATAATTCTGACTTAAAATGATGACCGCAACGCCATAGCCTTGCGGTCTTTTTATATTGTTAAACCTCCATGAGGGAATCGGTATTACTGGCATTAATACACATTTTTGCAATTGCCTCTACAGTTAATCCTGGAGGAATTACTTCGCGAGGCAAAAAAATACTTCGCAGTTACCTCAGAAGATATCTTAACCGTGAGCTGGAAGAGGAATATTTTGCCCTGTTCGAAAACAATCTTGAATTTTACTCCTATGAGCTTAAAAATGTCGACAAGGAAGAACTTGCCGACGAAGGTTCCCTTATCTCCTTCCAGATCACCAATATCTGCCGTCAGATCAAAAAAGGGCTTTTCCTTGATGAAAGAATGATCGTCTTTCTGCAGCTGCTCGAGTTTGCATTTGAAGACGGCAGTATTACCGAACAGGAGAAAAGCATTATCGAGATCGTTTCACGAACTTTTAATATCTCTCAGAAAGAATACGAGAATGCCTGTGCATTCATGATCGGAAGGCACTATGATAAAGTTTCTCCTGATTGTATACTGATAATAGAAAGTGATAATCCAAAATATTCCGTTGAGAATGATTTCGTCAATTATCATCAATGGAAGCACCTCAGGGTTAAGGGATTCAGAGGCCAGCTGTTTGTCCTCCATATTGAAAGCACTGGTTCGCTGGTACTGACTTATGATGGTTCTCTTGCCCTGTATTTCAAAGGTCGTGATATCATTGCCTGCCGGCCTTATTTGCTCGACAGGGGTGTGAATATCAAGGGACCTGGAATTGAGCCGATTTATTACTCAAAAGTATATAAGGCATTCCTTCTTGATACTTTCCATGGTAAAATTGTATTTGAAGGACGTGATGTTGAGTTTTCATTCAAAGGATCTGATAATGGAATCAAACCTCTGAATTTCAGGCTTGAATCAGGAAACCTGGTGGGAATTATGGGAGGAAGTGGTGTTGGAAAAACTACCCTGCTGAATTTGTTTCATGGGAAGATGGTTCCAGACTCCGGAAACCTTTTTATAAATGGCTACGATCTTCATGATGATGATGAAATACTAAAAGGTCTGATAGGTTATGTCCCGCAGGATGATATGCTGATCGAGGAGCTGACAGTATTTCAGAACCTCTATTTTAATGCAAGACTTTGTTTCGGTGATTTTGATGAGAGAAAACTTAATGATCTGGTTTTAAAAGTACTGGCTGATCTTGAGCTCCTCGAAATTAAAGACCTTCAGGTTGGAGACCTGCTGAGCAAAAAAGTAAGTGGTGGTCAGAGAAAAAGACTTAACATCGGTCTGGAACTTATGAGGGAACCGGCGGTACTTTTTGTAGATGAACCTACTTCAGGACTCTCATCGCATGATTCGGAGAAGGTTATGAATCTGCTCAGGAAACATGCTCTTTCAGGAAAACTTGTAATTGCCAATATTCATCAGCCATCATCAAATATTCTGAAACTGTTTGACAGGTTATGGATACTTGACAAGGGGGGCTATATGATCTATGATGGAGATCCGGTAGAAGCCCTGGTATATTTCAAAACAGAAGCCTCACAGGCAAATGCATCAGAAAGTGAATGTCCGAACTGCGGCAATATAAATACTGAAGATATTCTGCATATTGTTGAGGTAAAGGTTATTGATACATTGGGCTACCAGGGGACAGAGCGACAGGTTAGTCCTGAGGAATGGTATGAAAAGTATAAAAAGAAGATGATGCCTGTCTTTGAGAAGTCACCCGAAAAGACAGAATTACCTGCCAGTAACTTTAAAGTACCGAAAAAGCTATACCAGATCCGTACATTCATAAAAAGGAATTTATTAAGGAAACAAGCAGATACTCAATATGTTATTCTGAATCTTATTGAAGCACCATTCCTTGCATTTATCCTGGGTTACCTTTCAAAATATACAATTAACGGATATTATATCTTCTCAGACAACAAGAGTTATCCGGTCTTCCTGTTTATGACTGTTGTTGTTGCACTTTTTCTTGGGCTTATGGTAAGCGCTGAGGAGATCTTCAAGGACAGAAAGATACTGGAGAGAGAGAAGTTTCTGAGATTAAGCAGGTTAAGTTATCTTATTTCAAAAATTAATTTCCTTTTTGTACTATCTGCAATCCAGGCGCTGTTTTTTGTACTAGTGGCAAGTTTGGTCCTGGAGATAAGGGGGATGCTCTGGCAGCAATGGCTGATATTTTTTACTACTGCCTGTTATGGTAACCTGATAGGACTTAATATTTCTGCAGGGATGAGGACAATTGTGAGTATCTACATTCTCATCCCTCTTATCCTGGTACCACAGTTACTGCTCGGTGGTGCTATGATAAAATTCGATGATCTGCACTGGTCAATTTCCCGGAAGGTATATGTTCCTGTGGTTGGGGATTTTATGGCTACAAGGTGGGCTTATGAAGCAATAACTGTTGAACAGTTCAAGAATAATAAGTTTGAAAAACCACTTTTCCAGTATGATCTTCAGGCAAACACTTATGATTATAATGCACGAGTACTTTACTCAGCAATGATGGCTAAAATAAATGAATGCGAAACATACGGGAAGAATCCAATTTCCAGGGATACAGTTGAAAAAAACCTCAGGTTATTGCGATATCATTTCAGAAGTTTATCCAGAGAATCCGGGATCGTATTACCTGCTGAATTCAGAAGTCTGACATTTAAAGATTTAAATGAGTTTGTTGCTGACAGTATGAAAAAATACCTGGGCAAAATTAAAACGCATTTCAGGGCGCAGCAGGATAGAACAAATAAACTGAGGGACTCTGTTGCTGAGAGTATTGCATTAAGGATCGGACCCAATGGATGGTCTGCACTTCAGGACAGATATTTTAATAAAAGGCTCGATGACCTGGTAAAAAACAGGGATGATCTGCGAACCGAGATACTTCAGGTTGGAAACAGATATATACGAAAAACGCAGCCAATATTTATGATTCCCGACTCCCCTGTCGGGAGAGCTCAGTTTTTTGCCCCTTATAAAGTTATTGGCGGGAAGAGGATACCGACACTGCTTTTTAATCTGATTGCAATCTGGATAATGGTAGGCTTCCTTTTTATTACTCTGTACTACAACCTGCTCAAGCGTTTCATTAACTGGCTGGAGACTCTCAGGCTACCATTATGGAGAAAGTTCGGACGACAATTGCTTTGAAGCTGATTCTTATTTATCATTTAGCCGTTTAACATGAACAGGGTCAGACCAAAGAAGAATCTAGGTCAGCATTTCCTCAAAGACAAGAAAATTGCAGCAAGGATTGCTGATTCAATTACTGGGGAAGGTTATGAATCTGTCCTTGAAATTGGTCCCGGAATGGGCATCCTTACAAAATTCCTCCTCGACAGAAACTTTCGTGATTTCAGGGTCATTGAGATCGACCATGAGTCGGTAAATTATCTGAAGGAAAACCTGCCAGAGCTGAAAAATATTATTACCGGTGATTTCCTTAATATCGATATAAATAGTCTCTTTGATGCTAAATTTTGTATAGCTGGTAACTTCCCGTACAACATATCCAGTCAGATCCTTTTTAAAGTTCTGGATAACAGGGATAAGGTGGTCGAGGTGACAGGAATGTTTCAGAAGGAAGTGGCTGAAAGGATCTGTGCAGGTCCGGGATCAAAGACTTATGGAATTTTAAGTGTATTGCTCCAGGCATATTATGAAACAGATTATCTCTTTTCTGTTTCTGAAAATGTTTTTTCTCCGCCACCAAAAGTAAAATCAGGTGTCATCAGGTTAAAACGGAACGGGACTAAAACACTCGGATGTGATGAACAACTTTTTACAAGGGTGGTCAAAGCCTCCTTTAACCAGAGGAGAAAGACTCTCAGAAATTCAGTCAGGTCGGCATTCAGACTCAAGTCAGAAGATAATTCCTTATTCCATCTCAGGCCAGAACAATTGTCAGTAGACCAGTTTATTGGCCTTACCAATTGGGTCAAAGCCAATATGATCGTCGACTGATATTTTCAGAATGAGAAACCTATAGCGTCTACCGGATTCATTCTTGCTGCAGCATACGCTGGCGCGTATCCTGCCACAATCCCTATTACACCTGAAATGACAATGGCAAGGATAATATTCCCGAATGTAAGGAACATATTAAGTTCGTAAAGATAATTTATTATCACAGTACCAATAAGGATAAAAATTATTCCAAGGATTCCTCCAACAACTGACAACAACAAAGATTCTGTCAGGAATTGCATAAGGATAAAGTATCTTTTTGCACCAAGGGCTTTTTGTATTCCGATCTGATTGGTTCTTTCTCTTACAGAAACGAACATGATATTGGCGATTCCGAATCCGCCTACAAGAATTGCAAGTCCTCCAATAAGCCAGCCGCCTACATTAATCCCAGCGAAGATAGCATCGAATCCCTGTGTAAGAAGTGTAGCCTGATTTACTGAGAAATTACTTTGTTGACCGGGCCTGATCCTCCTTGCTGCCCGCATTACCATTTGCAGATCATCAGTCAATTCCTGTGCAGCAATACCTGGTTTTGGTTTTACCATTATTTCTGTATCAACAAACCTGTTCCGCAGATTCATAAAGGTTTTTCCAAAATTCAATGGAATAAGGGCTCTTTCATCAAGTTCCAAACCGCTAAAAGCACCTTTCCCTTCCTTTTTCACCACACCAATTACTGTGGTCTTATACCCTCCTATGGTTATTTCTTTTCCAATTGGATCAGATTTATCAAATAACTTTTCTGCAATTGTGTTACCGAGAACAACAACATTCTTGCCCGAAGTGACCTCAAACGGAGAGAAATATCTTCCTTTTTCCACATCTATTGTCCTGAGATCTTTGAACTCGTATGTTACTGCGGTTGTTGCGATGCTAGAGGCGATATTCTTCTTGTATTTAATCTGTTTTGACTGTGTAACATCAAAACAGGCAGTTTCAGCTTTTGTTGTTTTGGTCTGGATAGCCTTAAGATCATCGAGGGATATAGCAGGCCATTTCATTACATCCCACCAGGCAAAGTTATCATTAAATGTCCATGGCCATTTCTGAATATATACTACATTGTCCCCTAAAGTCGAAATGCTGCTCCTTATAGAACTTTCCATCCAATCAAGAACAGTGAAAACAGAAATTATGGAAAAAATCCCGATTGTAATACCAAAAAGGGACAAAAATGTTCTTAACTTATTAACAACTATTGAGTTAACAGCAAAAACAATACCTTCTTTAAATATCCTGAAAAACATTTCTTCTGTCTGTAAAGTTAATCTCCAAAGATAATAAAATCATCGACTATTTCCGGGTTATCAATCAGGCAGAATTTTTTTTACTTTTTCCACCGAACAAACCTGCCATGTTATAAAAATAGCTACTTTTGATCACTGGGATAAATTGTATAAACCTCCGTGGTAAACGTCAGATAATGAGCAATAAAAAAATCAATAGTGCACTTATATCAGTGTATTATAAAGATGGATTGGATACTGTTGTCGTTAAACTTAAAGAGCTTGGGGTCAGGATATTTTCGACAGGCGGCACTTTAAAGTTTATTCAGGAGCTGGGGGTACAGGCCGAATCTGTTGAAAGTTTAACAACGTATCCGTCAATACTCGGAGGGAGGGTGAAAACTCTTCATCCGTCGGTCTTTGGCGGGATTCTGGCAAGGAGGGAAAATGCAGAAGATGCTGCTGCTCTTTCAAAATACAAAATTCCTGAGATAGATCTTGTTATTGTTGATCTTTACCCGTTTGAAGAAACAGTTGCCAGTGTTAATAATGAGGAAGAAATAATCGAAAAGATTGATATTGGCGGAATTTCTATGATACGGGCAGGAGCAAAGAACTTTAAAGATGTAATGATTGTCTCTGGCAGAGAACAATATAGTTCATTGTTACGAATTCTTGAAGATGGCAAAGGGGAAACAACTCTGGAGGAAAGAAGACTCTTTGCTGCAGAAGCATTCAAGACAACTTCACATTATGATACATCAATCTTTTCCTATTTTAACAGGGAAGCAGGGATTCCGGTATTCAGGGAAAGTATAAATACTCCGGTTACATTAAGATATGGTGAAAACCCTCACCAGAAAGGTATCTTTTACGGTGACCTTGATAAGGTTTTTGAAAAACTTCACGGGAAGGAGATTTCATATAATAACCTGCTTGATATCGATGCTGCATTAAGTCTTATTGATGACTTTTCAGATACTACTTGTGCCGTTATAAAACATAACAATGCCTGTGGAATAGCTTCAAGAAATAAACTTTGCGATGCATGGAAAGATGCTCTGGCTTGTGACCCAGTTTCTGCATACGGTGGGATAATTGTAACAAATGCTGCAATTGATGATAAAACCGCAGCCGAAGTTGACAGTATCTTTTTCGAGATAATCATTGCACCTGATTTTTCCCCAAAAGCACTGGAAATACTCAGACAAAAGAAAAACAGGATCATACTCAGACGCAAATTGCAGCTTAAGCCTCATGCTCAATACAGATCTCTTATAAACGGTGTTCTGTGGCAGGAAAAGGACAATAGTCTGGAATCTGAAAATGAAATGAAAGCTGTAACACCCAGGACACCCACACAGCAGGAATTGAGCGATCTGGTCTTTGCAAACAAAATAGTCAAGCACAGTAAATCAAATGCTATTGTCCTGGCAAAGAACGGACAACTATGTGCAAGCGGTATAGGTCAAACCTCAAGAGTGGATGCTTTGAAGCAGGCTATCGAAAAAGCGCATTCCTTTGGATTTGACATTCATGGTGCTGTGATGGCATCTGATGCTTTCTTTCCCTTCGCCGACTGCGTTGAAATAGCACATAAGGCAGGAATTACTGCAGTAGTAGAACCAGGAGGTTCTGTAAGGGATCAGGATTCCGTTGATTATTGCAGTAAAAACAACATCGCTTTGGTTTTCACTGGAATACGGCACTTTAAACATTGATAATCAATAATAATATATAAATATAAAATGGGGCTTTTTTCGTTTTTAACACAGGAAATAGCAATTGACCTCGGGACAGCAAATACAATAATAATCCATAACGACAAGGTTGTAGTTGATGAACCTTCAATTGTTGCAGTTGATAAGAATACCGGCAAACTTATTGCAATCGGCGAGCAGGCCAGACAAATGCATGGCAAGACTCACGAGAACATAAGAACAATAAGACCGCTAAGAGATGGGGTTATAGCAGACTTTAATGCTGCTGAACTTATGATCAGGGGAATGATAAAAATGATCAATAAAGGACCAAGGCTGTTTGCCCCTTCACTGAAAATGGTTGTTTGCATTCCCTCGGGAAGCACCGAAGTTGAGATCAGAGCGGTACGCGACTCATCCGAACATGCAGGGGGAAGAGATGTTTATATGATCTATGAACCAATGGCAGCAGCAATTGGAATTGGTCTCGATGTTGAGGCTCCCGAAGGATGCATGGTTGTGGATATTGGCGGTGGAACTACTGAAATTGCCGTTATTGCACTGGGAGGTATTGTCTGCAATAAATCGATCAGGATAGCTGGTGATGGATTTACCTCTGATATTCAGGCTTATATGAGGCACCAGCATAATATTAAAATTGGTGAAAGAACAGCTGAAGACATAAAGATCGGCGTGGGAGCAGCACTTCCGGATATCGATAATCCACCACCTGACTACATTGTGAGGGGACCAAATATCATGACTTCGCTTCCGATTGAAATCCCGATATCATACCAGGAAATAGCTTACTGTCTGGATAAGTCACTTTCTAAGGTTGAAGCAGCTGTCTTAAGTGTGCTGGAGCAGACACCACCTGAACTGTATGCAGATATAGTTAACAAAGGGGTTTACCTCGCTGGTGGTGGAGCACTCCTGAGAGGACTTGACAAACGTCTTACCGATAAGATCAATATAAATTTTCATGTTGTAGAGGATCCGCTGCATGCGGTTGCACGGGGCACAGGTGTTGCACTTAAAAATGTCGAGAAGTTCCCGTTCCTAATGAGATAATAAAGCAGTGTGAATGAGGAATCTGCTTAATTTTCTGGCCAGATACAATAACCTGATAATATTTCTCCTTCTGGAAGGTTTTGCAATTTATCTTGCTGTACAGGGAAATGACTATCATAATATCAGGCTGGCAAAGGGAATGAGGCTGATGACCCTTGGCGTTGAAAAAAACATTGCAAAAACAAGAACATACTTTAACCTCTATTCTGTCAATTCCAAAGTTGCCCAGGAGAATATTGATCTGAGAAACCATATTGAAAAGATGAACAGAAGCGCTGATCATCTTTTTATTTCATATACGGATTCAGCAAATAATCAGCAGTATACATATACAAGTGCTGAGGTTATCAATAACTCAACAAACAGGCAAAAAAATTTCTTTACAATTAATAAGGGAAAAAAACAGGGGATCGATGTAGATATGGCAGTGATAAGTCCGGATGGTGTAGCTGGCATAATTGTCAGCAGCTCTGAAAATTTTTCTGTTGGGATGTCACTCCTTAACATCGATTTTCACCTGAGTGCAAGAATAAAATCAAACGGATATTTTGGTTCCGTCACCTGGGACGGAAGAGATTATCGCTTCGCATATCTTAATGAAATCCCGCTGCATGTACTTATAAATAAAGGAGATACGGTCTTAACAACCGGATATTCCTCAATTTTTCCCAAGGGGGTACTTGTAGGTATTATCGACAGTTATGAGAAAGCCGGAGGAGATTTTTACAAAGTGAAGATCTTGCTCACAACAGATTTCAGGAAAATAGACTATGTAAGTATTGCCGGGAATCTCAGAAGACTTGAACAAACAGAACTTGAAAAGCCATATAAATGATAAATTCAATAATCAGATATACAGTCATTTTTGTTATCCTGATATTTTTACAGGTATTGCTTTTCAACAACATACAGTTCAGTGGATTCATTAATCCATATGTTTATGTAATGCTGATATTAATTTTACCTGTTGAAATTCCTTCATGGTTACTGCTTATTATCTGTTTCTTTTCGGGACTGACTGTCGATCTTTTTAATGGAACACCGGGGATACATACATCTGCAACGGTCTTTTCAGGTTTCATTCGCCCATATATCCTCAGAATGATTTCACCCAGGGATGGTTATGAAGCTGGTGCCGTTCCTTCGATGGTGATATATGGTTTCAGATGGTTTCTGTTATATTCAGGAGTAATGATCTTTGCACATCATTTCGTCCTGTTCTACATGGAGGTTTTCAGATTTGCCGAATTCTTTGCAACACTTCTGAGAGTGATCCTGAGTACAATCTTTTCCACAGTCTTTATTCTTCTGGCTGAATATTACAGGAGGGGCCGTTAGCCATTCACTATGAAAGATGCCTACATAAACCGGAAATATGTTATCATTGCATTTATTGTAATTGCTTCTCTTACACTGCTTTTAAGACTTTTCCGGATTCAGGTACTGGATGTCTCTTACCGGCTTTCAGCGGATAACAATGTTCTCCGGTATGTTACACAGTATCCAGCCAGGGGGATTATTCTTGATCGTAATGGTAAGATTATGGTTTCTAACCAGGCCGCTTACGATATTATGGTGATCCCGTCTCAAACATCAAAATTTGATACTGCCGGCTTTTGTAATATTCTTGGTATTACAGAAGATATATTTAAAGAGCGAATGAAGTTTGCAATAAACTATTCCAGGAAGGCACCCTCAATTTTTCTTAAGCAGGTCTCCGCTGAGATATATGCAAGGTTTCAGGAAAAGATGTTTATGTATCCAGGATTTTATGTTCAGCCAAGAACCCTGAGAAAATATACTAAACCAATAGCAGCTCATATACTCGGATATGTCAGCGAGGTAGATGATAATATTATCAGAAAGGAGCCATATTATAAATCAGGCGATTATATTGGGAAGAGCGGGATTGAAGAGGCGTACGAAAAAGAGATACGGGGAGTGAAGGGAGTCAAAATATTCATGGTTGATGTTTACAGCAGGGTGAAGGGTTCTTATAATGAAGGAAGAAGGGATTCTGATGCAGCAGAAGGAAAGAAGATAGTATCTTCAATTGATATGGACCTTCAGGCATACGGAGAATTCCTGATGCAGAATAAATCGGGAAGCATTGTGGCAATAGAACCGAAGACCGGTGAAGTACTTACCCTTGTATCTGCTCCTTTCTATGACCCGGGACTCCTTGTTGGAAGGATAAGGTCAGAAAATTTTACGAAACTCAATGGAGATTCCACCCAGCCTTTATTTAACAGGGCTTTGATGGCTTCTTATCCTCCCGGATCTACATTTAAACCTGTTAACGGCTTGATAGGACTGCAGGAGAAAGTAATATCCCCATCAACATTCTTTTCATGTAATCAGGGATATCTCTTTGTAGATTGCCATGTTCATGAATCTCCACTCGATCTGGAAGGTGCGATCAAAAACTCCTGCAACGCTTATTTCTGCCAGGTATTCAGAAGGGTACTTGAGAATCCGGCCTATCAGAATGTGCCGGCTGCATATAATAAATGGAAAACTTACCTTTCCGAGTTTGGATTTGGGAATACACTTGGAACTGATTTTGTAAATGAATTATCAGGTTTTATTCCTTCAGGATCATATTATGACAAATTACATGGCAAGGATAAATGGAAAGCACTTAATATTATTTCTTTATCAATCGGGCAGGGAGAAATCGGTACAACACCACTTCAGATGGCAAACATGACAGCCGCAATTGCAAACAGGGGATACTATATCTCACCGCATATCGTGAAATCTGTCGGCGATTCAATCTTTACAGTACAACGTTTCACAACTAAACATCGTATTGATATTGATTCAGCTAATTTCGAATATATAATAAATGGCATGGAGAAAGTTGTTGGCCCGGGTGGTACTGCTGCTATCGCTGCGCAAAAAGATATAGTGATCTGTGGCAAAACAGGAACTGCGCAGAATCCGCACGGGGCTAACCATTCAATATTTATTGCCTTTGCCCCGAAAGATGATCCGAAAATAGCTATTGCAGTATATGTCGAAAATGCTGGTTATGGTGCTACTTATGCTGCCCCTGTGGCCAGCCTGATGATAGAAAAATATCTGAAGGGCAGTATATCTAACAAGAATCTTGAAGATTATATTCTTAACCTTTCATTACCAAGGAAATGAACCGGAGCGAGAACATATTGTTGCGAATTGACAGGATCTCTGTCCTTTTGTTTCTGGTAATGGTCGTCCTGGGATGGCTTAATATTTATGCTGCAGTTTATAATGAGGAACACCAGGGGATACTCAACATGTCCCAGAGATATGGAAAGCAATTTGTATGGATCCTCGCTGCAATTATACTGGCAGTATTCGTTGTGATTATTGATAACCGGTTTTATTTCTTCTTCGGATATTTCCTGTATGGAGGGACAATCTTCCTGTTAATCCTTGTACTTGTCCTGGGGAAGGAAATTAATGGTGCTAAATCATGGTTTCAGTTTGGAGCTGTTACACTTCAACCATCAGAATTTGCCAAAGCTGGAACTGCCCTTGCTGTTGCACGGTATATTCATGCGAGAGGACAGGACCTTTCAAAGTTTAAAACACTCATTGAGGCTTCTGCCATTATTTTGCTTCCTGCATTCCTTACTGCGCTTCAACCTGATCTGGGATCGGTAATTATTTATCTTGGTTTTTTCCTTGTGTTGTTCCGTGAGGGGATGAGTCCATATATTTTTGTTTCAGGCTTGCTGATGATTCTCCTGTTTTTCGTAACCCTTCTTTTTAATAATCTGTATCTGACAATTGTAATTTTGGCTGTTGCATTTGTTCTTACCTGGTTTGCAACGAGGAAATGGATATTATGTGTTGCCGGATTAGGAATTGTTTTATTTCTTTCCGCAGCAATATATCTGCTCAATTACTATTTTCTGAATAAATTTGAAACTGACCTGATCATCCTGATTGCTGTTATCATAACAGGATTTGCCGTAGCTTTATATATCTACCGGCAGAAAGCTTTCGCAGTTCTGGTTATTTATTTCTTCCTTGTCGGTAGCCTGGCTTATGTGAATTTTGTTGATTATGCATTTAATAATATGCTTAAAACTCATCAACGGGATCGTATAAGTATTTTACTCGGAATGAAGACAGATCCATATAAAACCGGATATAATGTTAATCAGTCAATCATATCAATTGGATCAGGTGGTTTTGCAGGAAAAGGATTTTTGCGTGGAACTCAGACAAAATTCAAATTTGTTCCAAAGCAGAGCTCCGATTTTATTTTCTGTACTGTCGGGGAGGAGTGGGGCTTCATAGGTTCTTTTGTTGTAATTGGGCTTTATCTGGGCTTTCTGATAAGGCTTGTTTTTCTGGCTGAACGACAACGGTCCTTCTTCTCCAGGATCTTCGGTTATGGTGTGGTATCAATTTTCCTGATGCACTTCTTTATTAATATCGGAATGTCAATCGGACTGGTACCTGTAATTGGAATTCCTCTTCCCTTCTTCAGCTATGGAGGAAGCTCAATGTGGGGATTTACTGTATTGTTATTTATCTTTCTGAGACTCGACGCAAGCAGAACAGAATATCTGGTCTGATCAGAAAGGTATAGTTATCCTGTGGGATATCTCGATCCCAAAATCCTTTTCAACATATTCAATAAGCTGTGGAAAGAATTCCATAAAATCATCCTGGAGTGAATAGTAATTCTTATCAAGCATCTGCATTGCAAAGCGGGTCTCATTAGGTAGTGTTGACCTTTTGCTCAAAGTATTCAGAACATGCTTGATACCTTTTACTGTCTGGTAGGATTCAATCCAGTTATTTATAATGAAGAATGGCATCATCTCCCTTACATTCTCGGGCATGATTTCATAATTATTTACCAGCGCCCGGTAGAAGTTGTATGTTACACTTTCAAGCGGACGCCTTGAAAAAAAATCCCATTCTTTCGTAAGAAAATGATCATACAGGATATCTGTAATCACACCGGCGTATTTATGATACTTTCGAGTAAAGAGGATTTTGCTGCGGTGTACTACAGGATGCCGGTCGGTAAATCCATCAATATGCCTGTGAAGTATTATGCCCTTTCTGATCATCTCAGGGTATTTTAAGTAATCCCGGCCTTTTACATAGTCGCCAATGTAGTTGCCAATGATTATCTTTTCTGAATCACCTGAAAGATATATATGGGCCAAAACATTCATAATTAGTTTCAATAGTACAAAGAATTTGCCATATAGTTTGCCAACTAATGAACATTTTCTTCAGTGTATTGTATTGATGTAATGATATATGGTATAAATTATTATGATACAATTATTTGTTGGCTGATTAATGTCATAAATAATTGAATTAAACACTCGCATCTTCGCTTTCTAAAATATAAATTTACGGCTTCTGTTTAAATCATTTCTCAAGAAGTTGAAATAAAATTTTGAACCAAAAAACCGGAGGAAATATGACCATAAAAAATATTATTATTATCGGAGCAGCAGGAAGGGACTTTCATAATTTCAATACTTACTACAGGAACAATGAAACATATAAAGTTGTTGCATTCACAGCTGCACAAATTCCTGATATTGACGGAAGAAAATATCCGGCTGAACTTGCAGGAAAACTTTACCCAGACGGGATACCTATCTTCTCTGAAGAAAATCTTACAAACCTTATAAGGAAACACAAAGTCAGCGAATGTGTCTTCTCATACAGCGATGTGACTTACCATAAAGTTATGTCAATGAGCGCAATAGTAAATGCTGCTGGTGCCAACTTTATCCTGCTTGGTCCGGCTGATACTATGATAAAAAGCACAAAACCTGTTATTTCAGTGGGTGCAATCAGGACAGGCTGCGGAAAGAGTCAGACATCAAGAAGAGTCATTGAACTTCTGATGAAAAAAGGTTTGAAAGTTGTGGCAATAAGACATCCGATGCCATATGGTGACCTGAACGCTCAAAAAGTTCAGCGTTTTGCCCAGGTGAAAGATTTTAAAAAACACAATTGTACAGTTGAGGAACTTGAAGAATACGAACCACATGTAGTAAGAGGCAATGTTATTTATGCCGGAGTTGACTATGAGGCTATAATCCGCGAGGCAGAGAAAGATCCGAAAGGTTGCGATGTGATCCTGTGGGATGGTGGCAACAACGATTTTCCTTTTTATAAGACTGATCTTATGATTACTGTGACTGACCCTCACAGAGCCGGTCATGAGCTTAATTATTATCCTGGTGAAGTTACTCTGAGAATTGCTGACGTGGTGATAATTAACAAGATCGACAGTGCCGGGCCGGAAGCTATTCAGATTGTCAGAGAAAATATTGAGAAGGTCAATCCTAAAGCTATAGTGGTTGATGCTGCTTCTCCTATTAAGGTTGATGATCCTTCGATGATAAAGGGGAAAAGAGTTCTGGTCGTTGAAGACGGACCAACTCTTACACATGGTGAGATGAAGATCGGAGCCGGGATCGTTGCTGCTAAAAAATTCGGCGCATCAGAACTTGTTGATCCACGTCCGTTTACTGTCGGTAAATTGAGTGAAACATTCAGAATTTATCCAAACATAGGAACACTTCTGCCGGCAATGGGCTACGGAGAAGAACAGCTGAAAGACCTCGAGACAACCATTAATAACACCGATTGCGACAGTGTTATCATTGCAACACCTATCGACCTGAACAGAATTATCAAAATCAAGAGACCTAATACCAGGGTATATTATGATCTTCAGGAAATTGGCTATCCTGACCTGGAGCAGGTTATTGATGATTTTGTGAAGAGATTCAAATTGAAAGGGAAATAGGTTTATATCTCTTCTCTATCTTCTTACGCGGGCATTACCCTTCCAGATGGACCAGACCTGTTCCTCGTCTGCAGGTTGTGCGTAGTCGTATATTGATGTTGTTGCAAGAGCACCGGTAGCCCATCCAAACTGTATCCATTTTTCGGGTTCCCATCCTTTCAGGATTGCATAAAGCATTCCACCAACAAACCCATCGCCACCCCCGATACGGTCAAGTACATGTATCTCCCTGGGCTCTGCTACATGCCATTCATCACCCTCAAGCATGATAGCACCCCAGAGATGTTCATTGGTATGAATCACCTGACGAAGCGTAGTTGCAAAAACCGAAGCATCAGGGTAAGCCTTTTTTACACGGCTGATCATTTCCTTAAAACTATCGATTTTTGATGCAAGGTCTTTTCCTCCCTCTTCAGGTCCTGCAATACCAAGACAAAGCTGAAAATCTTCCTCATTTCCTACAAGGATATCTGATATCCCGGCAATCTCTCTGAATGCTGCAGAAAGTTCCTTCTCACGGTTTTTCCAGAAGGTTGCCCTGTAGTTAAGATCGAAGGAGATCCTTGTCCCATGTTTTTTAGCCGCCCTGGCAAGCTCAAGACAAAATGTACTGGTCTCTGGTGATAATGCAGCAATTAACCCCGAAAGGTGAAGTATCTTTACACCTTCCTTTTCAAACAACCTTGTAAGATCAAAATCTTTTACATTGAGTGTTCTTCCAACTTCTCCTGCTCTGTCATTCTGGACCCTCGGACCTCTCAGTCCGATACCGCTGTCTGCAATATTAAACTGATGCCGGTAACCCCATGGTCCTCCCTGTTCAACTTCAACACCTTCATAGGAAATATGACGTGCAGCAAGATTGTCTTTTATAAATCTTGCAATTGGACTCTCCTTTACAAATGTCGTCAGGACCTTCACCGGTAAACCTAAAAGTGAAGAAACTGAAACAACATTACTTTCTGCACTTGTTACCTGCATATGGAACATATCACTGCAATGAACAGGCTGGCCATTCGGAGGTGTAATTCTGACACCCATACTGGTTGGTGCAACTAGAGCCCAGGTACAATCTTTCTTAAGTTCAATTTTCATATTTGTTTAATTTTCTTCTTTTGTCATTCTGCTTTTATCTTTTTACTTTCTTCGTCCTCCGAAGCCTTGGCGAAGGTGGATTGTCTTTTATCTTATTTCAGCCTTTCCCTCAGCTTTTTTCCCGCTTCCTCATATCCGGGTTTGTTCAACAAGGCGAACATGTTCTTCTTATAAGCTTCAACACCAGGCTGATCAAAAGGATTTACATCAAGTATATATCCGCTTATTGCACAGGCAATTTCAAAGAAATAGATAAGTTGGCCGAGGTAAAATTCATCAATTTTGGGAACGGAAATAGCTATTACCGGCACCTTTCCGTCGGTATGTGCAAGAAAAGTTCCTGTTTCAGCATTGGCATTTACTTCAGAAATTCTTTTCCCTGCAAGGAAATTTAGCTGGTCTGAATCTTCCTTTTCAAGCGGGATAATCACTTTTTTCTCTGAAGACTTTACTGAAACTACAGTCTCAAACATTATTCTTTGTCCCTCCTGTATATATTGTCCCATGGAATGAAGGTCTGTTGTAAGATCAACAGATGCCGGGAATAGTCCCTTACCGTCTTTTCCCTCACTTTCCCCATAAAGTTGTTTCCACCATTCTGAGAGATAATGAAATTTTGAGTGGTAATTTACCATGATCTCGATGCTCCTGCCGGTCTGGAGGATAAGGTTCCTGGCTGCAGCGTATAAAAGTGCAGGATTATTTTCATGGTTCTTATTATCTCTTGTTAATGCAGCAATCGAAATGGCACCTTCCATAATGGCTTTAATATCTATGCCTGCTATTGCTATTGGCAACAAACCAACCGGTGTAAGTACTGAATATCGTCCTCCGATATCGTCAGGAATAGAGAAAGTCTCATAACCATTTAATTCGGAAAGTGAACGGAGTGCACCTTTTGTTGAATCGGTGATTGCAATGATCCTGTCGGCAGCCACTGACTTACCATATTTTGCCTCAAGATGATCTTTAAGCAGTCTGAACGCTATAGCCGGTTCAGTAGTGGTACCTGATTTGGAAATCACAACTATTGAGTAATTCCGGTGATCAAGAACTTCTAGCAGTTCAGACAGATAATCCTCGCAAAGATTATGCCCTGCATATAAGATCTGGTGATTTTTGGAAGCCGAAAGAAGAGGAAATGAATGTGATAGTGCTTCGATTACTGCCCTGGCACCCAGATAAGAGCCTCCGATTCCAACCACAACAGTTGTATCAGAAACATTTCTTATATGTCTGGCAATTTTCATGATTTGATCTGTCTGAAGATGCATTTCTTCGGGCAGACTGACCCAGCCAAGAAAATCGTTCCCGGCTCCTGTTCTGCTATTTATTGCCTCCAGATGTCTTAAAGACAAACGGGATAGAGCAATGATTTCTTCCAATGGAACAAATCCTGGTAACCCTTTCAGACTTACGTTAATATTTTCTTTCATATCACTTAAGTATTTTTGTCAGGTTATATATTTCTTTCGAGGGAATGGCATTTTCATACAGTATCCTGTATACAGTCTCTGCAATCGGAATATCCAGATTCTTGTCGGATTTTACTTTGTGTATTCCTTTAGATGCATAATATCCTTCAGCAATCATTGTCATTTCCATTAATGCAGTCTGAACCGGATACCCTTTTCCAATCATATTGCCGAAAGCCCTGTTCCGGCTGAACTGTGAATATCCTGTCACAAGCAGGTCACCCAGGTAAGCAGAACTCTTAATATCACGTTCAATAGGATGAATATTATCAATGAATGTCTTCATTTCCATCGCAGCATTGGATAACAGGACAGCCAGGAAATTGTCCCCATATCCTAATCCAATACAAATTCCCGCACCAATTGCATAAATATTTTTCAGGACTGCAGCATACTCGGTACCATATATATCATCAGAAATGATTGTCCGCAGGTAGTGATTCTTCAATACATGTGCAGTAATTTTTGCTCTTTCAGGATCCTGGGAGGCAATCGTAAGGTAGGTAAGCTTTTCCATTGCTACCTCTTCGGCATGGCTTGGTCCCGTAATAATTACAATGGCGGAGTAAGGAAAATTGTAGTTATTATGAATGAATTCCCCGACAATACACGTGTCATCGGGGATAAATCCTTTTATTGCTGAGCAAACTATTTTTCCTTTCAGCGGAATAATAAGTGGTGCAAGAGTTTGTTTAAGGAAAGCTGCCGGGGTGACAAGGAAGATAATATCTGACGCTTTAACAGCCCGGTTGATATCGCCTGTGAGAAGAAGCTTTTCCGGTTTGAAATTAACTGCACTAAGATACTTCTGATTGTGATGGTATTTTTTCAGATATTTTAACTCCTCCTCGAAGTGAATATACCAGCATATTTTTGAAACATTGGTGCAAAGCATCTTCACTATAGCGGTTGCCCAGCTTCCGGAACCGATAACTGTTACCTCTGCTTCAGAGTTTTTTGTCATGTCATTCCATTTGATACAAAGTTACGAAAAAAGCTGTCAGGAAGGACATATATGATAGCTTTAGGAACTTTCCTGAATAGGAGCTATAAAAGGTTAACATTCAAATATAATATATGTTGAAGTCCCCCTTTAGGGGGATTTAGGGGGCAAAAAAAAGCCGTTCCGGTATTCTGGAACAGCCTCCTGTAATAATGAAGGGATATATATTATGTGGTATATTACCTTCTATGAATACCTCCTGCACTCGATGAGTGTGCGTCAACATATTCCGGATCGCCTTTGTATGTTATATCACCTGCACTTGATGCGCGTGCATGAATTCGTTCAGAGGCAAATACTTTTGCATCACCCGCGCTTGAAACAGAAACGTCAGCTTCTTTTACTTTGAAATCATATGCTTCAAGGTTCCCGGCACTGCTCAGGTTTGCATTAAGCTTTTCTGCTTCCCCGGTCAACCTGACATTACCTGAACTGCTTATATCGACTTCGACATTTTTTGCAGTAATCTCAAGTTTAATATCACCGGCGCTGCTTACCCCAATTTCGACATCCTCACATTTAAGAGGTGCTTCGCCGATAATATCGCCGGCACTGCTTGTTTTCAGGGAATGTATTTCTTTCATTGTGACATATACCCTTTCCCTTTCAGCATTGCGGATAATGGCATCTGAATAGACATGTAACACACCTCCTTTTACTTCTGAAATTATATATTCATGAAGATTTTCGTCAGCTTCAACTGTAACCGATTCTTTGTCCCCCTGACGAAGGTAAACGCTTACACCGGAACTTACTTTTATTCCGTCGAACGATTCAACATTTCTTTCTTTCTTTACAACATCGCCATTGCCCCTTACTGTCTTGTGGATCTGGCCATTGATACATGATGCAATAAGGGTTAAACTGACTAATATGATCAGAAAAATTTTCAGGCTTTTCATTTGCTTCCTAATTTATTGGTTTGATCTAAAGACTCATAGAAAATCAGGATGCTGCATTAATTATAAAGAATATTTTCAGTGTCAGTGCCATTTGAATATTTTTAATCCTGCAAAGAAGAAGACTATACCGGTAAATGTCAGGATAACAATTGGGAAGGCAACCTCGGCATATCCTGCCCCTTCATTAAATATACTCCTGATTCCATCAGTCATCATCGTCAGGGGCAGGTTCCTGATAACGGGAAGGCTCCAGTCCGGAAAATTCTGATAGCTGAAGAAGATCCCTGAGAGGACAGTCATCGGAAAAACAACGAAATTTATCAGTCCATTTCCTACCTCAGTATTTGATGTATGTGATGATACAAAAACTGCAATACCTGCAAAGGCAATGTTTCCTGCAAGAAACATTACAATAAGTGAAGATATATCACCCTGTATCTTAAGCTTAAATGCGATAAGCGCAAACAGGAACAAAACCAGTGATTCAATGAAGTTCATTAATAATCTCACAGTTATCAGGGCAATGAGAAAATGAGATTTCTTCATTGGGGTCGCTACCAGCCTTCTGAGGAGTTTCTTTGATCTTTTTTCAATGATGCCATAGCTTATTCCCCACATTGATGACATCATTACACCCATGGTGATCAGTCCGGGTACAAGGAAATCTATATAGCGCGTCCCGGTTACAGTCAATGGTCTGATTTCACCACTGCCTTTCACATCACTTGTCATTCCGGTACCTAAAATACCGCTGAGTTTAAGATATGTCAGCTGCGCATCAGGATTCATAGGATCAAAATGATATTCTGTCGCACCATTCTTATTGATTAAAAGCACGTTAACAGTTCCACGTTTGAGCAGTTTCATCGCTTCTTCCTGTTCCATTTTGTAAAAAAGGAAAATCGAATTTCCCAGCTTCTCGTCTTTAATGGTATATTTCCAATTGTAAGAATCAGCCTTCCCGGATGTGTTCAGTTCGCATCTTGAATTCAGAAATTTGTAGATAGCTCCTGTATCCCTTTTAGTAACCTGACTTTCGTTTTGTTCCACAACGGCTACTTTTCTAATGACATCGGTTTTTTTAGTGAAAGCAATACCAAGGCCGAGCGACATGAGAATTGGAAAAAGAATTCCCCAGAAAAGAACACCTGGTTCCCTGATTATTTCCAGAAGCAGTGCTATTGTTAGCCGCCAAAGCTGGTTAAACCTGACGATCCTATTCATCAATCTTCCTCCCTGTAAGTGAAACAAAAAGATCATCAAGTGTTTTTCTTCTGCATTCCATATTTCGCAGACTAATGTTCCTCGATTTAAGATAGGACATGAATACAGGGAGATCAGATTCAAAATTTGTCAGTGTAACATAACCCTTATTTCCTGTTGGTTCACGACGGATTGAAAAGGGAAGGTCGGGCCCATGAGCATCCTCCGGTAAAACTCCTTTCTCTGTGGTAAATTCAATGACCTTCTGGTTTGTGTCTTCATCGAGCAGCTGACTGAGAGTACCTTCTTTCAGAATCTTTCCATTATCCAAAATAATGATATAGTCGCAAAGATTTTCTGCCTCCTCCATATAGTGAGTTGTAAGGATCATTGAAGTACCGGCTTTATCTTTAAGCCGCTGAAGTATTTCCCATATTTCCCTTCTTGCATTTGGATCAAGGCCTGTTGTCGGCTCGTCAAGAAGAAGGATCTTTGGATCATTTATCAGCGATACACCAAGGGCCAGTCTCTGACGCTGTCCGCCAGAAAGGTTAACCACATATGATTTTCTCTTTTCCTCCAGCCCGACAATTTCAATTATCTCATTAACCTTTTGCTTTCCAAGGTCGAAGAAAGATGCAAAAAGATCAAGTGTTTCAAATACGTTTAACTTGTCGATAAATAAAGTTTCCTGAAGTGAGATTCCAAGAAAGCGGTGAAGTTCATCCTCATTTCCTTTCCAGGTCTTCCCCATAATTGTTATCTCCCCACAGTCTGGTTTTTGGATACCTTCAATCATCTCCACAAACGTCGTTTTTCCTGCACCATTCGGCCCAAGAAGTGCAACAAACTGCCCCTCAGGAATTTTTATGTCAACACCTTTTACAGCCTGCACGGTCTTGAAGGATTTCCAGACGTTTTTAGCTTCAATAACGAATTGGTTCGCCATATATCAGTTTAACATGCGAAAGTTAGTAATTGTTTTGGCAAACCTGAGGTTTATAATTTAGACCTTTAGGCTACAAGACCTTAAGACTGCACGACTGCACGACTCACTGACACTACTTCGTACCGAATATCCTGTCACCGGCATCCCCGAGACCCGGAACAATATAGCCTTTATCATTCAGGGATTCATCAAGGCCTGCAAGATAAATCTGAACATCGGGATGATCCTTTTCGATACGTTTAATTCCTTCAGGGGCTCCAACGATACACACCAGCTTAATGCTTTTTGCACCCTGATCTTTAATTATCTTAATTGCAGCGGTTGAGCTGCCTCCGGTTGCCAGCATCGGGTCGAGAACCATAACCATTGCATCCCCGAGATTATCAGGAAATTTTGAATAGTATGTCATGGGTTGCAGCGTTTCATGATCCCTGTACATTCCGATATGTCCTATTCTGGCTGATGGAATAAGACTCGAAATACCACCGACCATACCGAGTCCGGCACGTAAAACCGGGACCAGAACCACATCCATGGCAAGCTCGTGGGTATGACAACTGCCCAGGGGTGTTTCGATTGTTATCTTCTTCAACGGAAGGTCTCGCGTAATCTCATATGCCATAAGCCCGGCTATCTCTGCAAGAGTTTCACGGAATTCTTTGGTATCAGTATCTTTTCTGCGAAGGTTAGTAAGCTTATGTGTCAGAAGCGGATGTTTTAAGAGATGGAGCATTTTTATGATCTGTTTAAAATTACTTTCAGAACTTAAATTTAGAAGAAATACCTTTTATATTATATGTTCTCATGTTTTTTTCACTTGAGATCCGGTGTGAAGAAAAGTAAATTCAGTTCCGTTATATAGGTTTTTACGCATCCCGCATTACTTTATCCTGATTTTAACACCTCATCCCCCAGCCTGTCCCGACGCTTCGGTCGGGACAGGCTCTTCTCCTGAAATTATCACCTCATCCCCCCGCCCCCCTTCTCTTTCAAGAGAAGGGGGTGTAAAGCTATGATATTCATGATTTTAAGTCCCTCTCCTTAAGGAGAGGGTCCCGATAGCTATCGGGATAGGGTGAGGTGTTCATTCGACCAGGGGGTATACATTTAGAATTTTAACTTCTTCAATAATTTAAGAGAAAAAAAGACGGTCTTATAAGTATCAGATAATCAATGCTATACGTTGAATTAACACAACATTAACAAAAAATTTGCAGCATAATTACTTTCTATCCGGTCTTTATATCGAAAAGGACAGTAAAGAACGAAATAAAAGACCTTAAAGAATTTTTTGGACAAGTAATTAATTATTAATGTAAACACAATTAGCCATGAAAAGAATTTTATTAGTAGCCTGTTTAATACTGGCTGTAAGCCTGGCCTCCTACGCGAGGAAATTTGTTGCAGATGGGAAAACATATTCTGCACTGGGAAACTATAAAGTTGAAATTGATGATAAGTATATGACCATCAATGGTAAACAGCACCTGCCATACGTCATTACTTATGAAAACTCAAACCTGGAGGTCAGGATTGCAGTCGACATGGACAAGAAACAGAAAATATACTATGTAATTTCTGATGTTCTTAGTGTCAAGTATGTTGCCAACAAGGACTATTTTGGAGTAAATTTACTCGATAACAGTCTTGAAGGAGAGGGTTATAAAACCTCTCAGTCTGCCCTGAACAGAGCAGAATATTTTCATCAGAAAGCCTTAACTACAGGAGAAGGCTGGAGGCGGGATAATACCAGACTCATAGCTGCTTTCTTTCCTATGCTGCTTAATAATGTAGAGAATCTTACCGCTTCAAACTAAGCATCTTTCAACATAAATATAGTTTGGTTTTAGGTTTAAATTAAAAAGGGAAAGGGGCCGTAATAAGCCCCTTTTTTTTTATCCCCCTATTTATTCTCAAGCCAGGCCTTCACTTCATCCTGTGTCGGATTCTGTAGACCCAGTTTATTTTTCTTGTTAAATCCGCAAAGATCCTGATGAAGTTTGGTGTGTTTCTCAACTTCCCTGAGTTTACTGATAGTTGTATACCCCAGCTTTCTAAGCGGATCGATCCATTCAGCCGGAATCCCTGCTGCATTGAATTTCTCATCCCCGTCAGCAGATGATTTCTTCTCGGGTTTCATCTGAGGGAATAGCAAAACATCCTGAATTGATGATTGATTGGTAAGAAGCATTGTGAGCCTGTCAATACCCATTCCCATCCCTGATGTCGGAGGCATTCCATATTCGAGCGCGCGGACGAAATCAAGGTCAATGAACATAGCTTCATCATCTCCTTTCTCAGATAGCTTAAGCTGGTCCTGGAACCTTTCCATCTGGTCTACCGGATCATTAAGCTCCGAATATGCGTTGGCAATTTCTTTGCAATTGATGAAGAGCTCAAATCTTTCGGTCAATCCGGGTTTGCTCCTGTGCATCTTTGTCAGAGGCGACGTTTCTGCAGGATAATCAATTATGAAAGTTGGCTGTACAAGGCTATGTTCACATTTTTCACTGAAAATAGCGTCGATTAGCTTGCCTTTTCCCATCGTTTTATCATGCGCAACGGCCAGTTTGTCACAAACATTTCTGAGGTCATCTTCACTCATCCCCGTAATGTCAATACCTGTATTCTCCTTAATTGAATCAAGCATGCTAATCCTTTTATATGGAGGAGTAAGATCGATAGTTTTATCCCCATAAGTGACTACTGTTGAGCCATGGAGGTCTACTGCGGCTTTCCTGATTATTTCTTCAGTAAAGCTCATCATCCAGTTATAATCCTTATACGATATATAGATCTCCATCACGGTGAACTCAGGGTTATGGGTCCTGTCCATTCCTTCATTACGGAAATCCTTTGCAAATTCATATACTCCTTCAAATCCGCCGACAATCAGACGTTTGAGATAAAGTTCATTTGCAATGCGCAGATACAAAGGTATATCAAGCGCGTTATGGTGAGTTATAAAAGGCCTTGCTGTTGCTCCGCCAGGGATAGGTTGAAGGATTGGTGTTTCAACTTCGAGATATCCTTTTGAGTTAAACAACTCCCTCATCGACTGGATTATCTGTGTCCGTTTCCGGAATATATCCCGGACATGAGGATTTACAATCAGGTCAACATATCTCTGCCGGTATCTCATTTCAGGATCCGTGACTGCGTCGAAAAGAATACCATCTTTCTCCTTAACGACTGGAAGTGGCCGGATCGATTTACTGAGAAGTGTTAATTCCTTTACATGAATGGTTGTTTCTCCCATCTGGGTTTTGAAAACAAAACCTTTTACTCCGACAATATCACCTATATCCAACAGGTGCTTGAAGACTGTGTTGTACATTGTCTTGTCTTCACCCGGACAGATATCATCGCGGCGCAGATAGATCTGTATTCTGCCTGAAGAGTCCATGATCTCGGCGAATGAAGCATTTCCCATTATACGCCGGCTCATGATCCTTCCTGCCAGGGTCACATCCGGGAAATTATTCTTTTCAGGATCGAATTTTTCAACAATTTCCTGTGCAAATTCATTTGTTGTGAATTCGGCTGCCGGATAAGGGTTTATTCCAATCTTCCTTAATTCGTCAAGTGCCTGTCGTCGTATCTGTTCCTGTTCGCTGAGACTCATAGTAAAAGGTCATTTAAAAATTTGTGCAAATATAAAAAAATAAGTGGGTCTTATGTACTGAATAATTTGCTTATCCTTTATCTTCTCAGAGGGTCCTTGAAATTTTCAATTTAGAAATTTCTCTCCCAAATCCTTCATAAATAAGACGAGTTACCGGACCGGGAACACCGGCTCCTACTTTCATTCCACCGATTTCGATTACCGGAGTGACTTCAGCTGATGTATTTGAGATGAATGCCTCATCAATCGCAGGCAGGCTAGATTCAGGGACGGCCTCCTCTTTAACCTGAATTCCTGATTCCTGGGCAATCCGGAGTATATTTTTTCTTGTAACCCCTGAAAGGACAAAATTAGATTCAGGATGTGTGAAAAGGATCTTATTGATGACAAAGAAAGCATTGGATCTTGACCCTTCGGTTATTATCCCATTGCGGACAAACAGACATTCTTTCATTCCTTTTTCATAAGCTTCCTGAAAGCTCAGTGTATTTGGCAGAAGGGCAATTGATTTTATATCGCATCTGCTCCATCTGATATCCTCCTTCAACATTACCCTGATTCCTGATTCTATACCCTTTCTGTCAGGAACAAAATCAAAGGCATATCCATATATTGTCGGGCTTATTTCTGATGAGGGGAAAGAATGTGTTCTAGGGGCAGCCCCTCTTGTTACCTGTAAATATACCATCGCGGGCTTGTCCTCAAAACCGTTCATTTTTATCAGCTCCCTGGCAATTGATGGATATGAATCGGTCTCCTTCCAGTCAATCCTTAGCTCCCTGAGGCTCCTTTTCAATCTGGTGAGATGTCCTTCCATATCATAGAAGAAACCTTCATACCATCTGATAACTTCGTAAACACCATCAGCAAAAAGAAAACCTCGGTCATCAGGACTAATGGTGATCTCTTGTTTTGGCAGGAATCTGCCATTTATATACGCAATAATCATTAACTATTTTATTTGTTCCGGCTGCAATTTGACATTAAACAATTTCCAGGTACATCTAAGCAGAAGAATTTTTCTTCAGTTAAAAGATCAGATAACAAAATAACGAAATAACACTATACCTTTTTATCTGCCGTTCTACTTTTGTTATGAACATTCAGATATTCATTTTAACTCTACTTTGACAGATTGCTTTTTAATCTGATTTTTCAGCTTGTTTGTACCGACCCTAAAGGGAGCAAGCTGAAAAATCAACCTGTTCCCTTTAGGGATTAAGGTAAAAACAGGTTGATTTTTCTAATCTGTCGAAGTAGAATTAACTACTGTGATAGTAAAACAATTTATAAATAGCGAAAGCAGATAGAAAATAGATTTTTATCTTTGGATCATTCAGATGGATTATTCTAAGAAATATAAAACTGAACGTAAAGAGGTAGCCAGATTCATGCGCCGGCTGTACAGCCATGGACTGACGACAACTACCGGTGGAAATATCAGCCTCAGGGTAGCTGATGATATTATTGCACTTACACCATCAGGAACAGATAAGGGAAGCATGAAATGTGAAGAAGTTGGACTCCTTAGTCTGAATGGGGATAATCTTACACCTCATCTGAAGCCATCAATTGAATCAGAAGTACACTTATCTGTATACAGAAAAAAAGACGTAAAGGCAATTGTCCATGCACATCCGACCTTTACCACTGCGTTCACCGCAATGAAGAACAAGATAGATATCAAGCTTACAGCTGAAGCACTTATTATACTGAGTGAACCATCCTTTGTCCCTTATGCTCTCATGGGCTCAAAAAAACTTGCAGAGCTGGTCGCTGAATCTGTTGCCCAATCTGACATTCTGTTGCTCGAAAATCATGGAGTTCTGACCACCGGATCAAATCTTCTCCAGGCATTTGATAAAATTGAAGTACTTGAAAATGCAGCCAGGATGACCCTCATTGTTGAATTTGTTGGCAAGAAAAAGTCCCTTTC
>JAHEYW010000122.1 GCA_023251395.1 Bacteroidales bacterium | reverse complement strand
ACTTACAAGGATATTTAAATGAGCTAGCATTTAAGCATAATCTGAAAAATCAAGATATGTACAACATTCTAATAAACAAGATGTTAAAACTAAATTATGCCACAATATAGGAAATCACCCTTCAAAGGGGGAATTAACAACATAGCAGATTTCGGATTGCGGATTTCGAATTTACTTCTTCGGTCTTCGGACTTCTTCAGACTTTATAGACTTTTGACTTTATAGACTTTCAACTCCCGTCTTCGGTCTTTCTTCTTCTGTCTTCCCTCTTGTTTTTCCCAAAAACCTTCATATCTTTATTTCTGCGCTGCATATAAATCTAAAGGTATGAAAGAGGAATTTCTGCATTATTTGTGGAAGTATGGTCTTTTCCATAAAGAGAGTCTTACAGATACTGAAGGTAATCCGATCATGGTAATTAGTCCGGGTGAATACAACCATGATTCAGGTCCCGATTTTTTCAATGCCCGTATACGAACCGGAGACACAGAGTGGGCAGGGAATATTGAAATACATACTAAATCCTCAGATTTTGAGGCACATGGTCATAACCGCGATCATTACTATGATAATATTATTCTTCATGTCGTTGGTGATGTCGACAAAAAAGTCAGGAATGCCAGGGGAGAGGAGATACTTACAGCCAGAATAGATTATGACCCACAGCTGTTTGACAACTACCTGGAGCTGGTTAATAATCCGCTTATTATAGGTTGTCATGGTGAGATTGAAAAGATTGACAGGTTTTTTATAAAACACTGGATGGGAGCTCTGGTTGTTGAACGGCTGGAAGATAAATGCGGATCGATCCGGAATATTTTCTCAAATACGGGGAACGACTGGGAAGAAACATTTTACAGGGTACTCTCAAGATATTTTGGGTTCCGGGTTAACACAGAGCCTTTCGAAATGCTTGCTTCTGCACTTCCATTTAAAACTATTGGCAAGCATCTCGATAACAGATTCCAGGTCGAAGCCTTGTTGTTTGGCACTTCGGGCATGCTTGAGGAAGGCCTTTTCAGAAATGCAATAGATGATGATTATTATAAAGACCTCATAAAAGAATATAATTTTCTTTCATCTAAATATTCACTCACTCCTGTTCATGGGTGGCTATGGAAATTCAGTAAGCTGAGACCCGTTAATTTTCCTACGATCAGGATATCACAGCTCGCCGCCATGCTCACAGTAACAGGAGGATTATTCTCCAGGGTTATTGAGGTGAAGGACTTAAATTTACTCAGGGAAATCTTTAAAGTCACTGCATCTGACTACTGGAATGATCACTTTGTATTCGGAAAAAAAAGTCGGTTCTCTGTTAAGCACTTCGGTGAAACAGCTGCAGATATATTACTGGTAAATGTGGTAATCCCGATAATTTTTCTTTATGGGAGGATTCATAATAATAATGTGATATGCGAAAGAGCCCTCTCCTTTTTTGAGGAAATTAAGCCGGAGGATAATTCGATCATCAGTGAGTGGAAGCCGGTTCCGCATTTGACAGCCAGGCTCTCATCCAGCTCAGAAATGAATACTGCAAAAAAAGGAAATGCCTCGATTGCCGTATCGGGGCAAGATTGATAAGCCAGGGGAAAAGCCTGTTGAGGCCTGATCAGCTTATACTTGAACCATAAACAAAAATGATTCAAAGTTCAAAGTTCAAAGTTGAAGGTTCAAAGTTCAATGCTCAGTGGAATTACCTTAAACCTTTAATATTTAGCCGCGCACCGCACGCCGCACACCGTAATCTTCACCTCTGTGGTTCTCTGTGTAACTTATTGGATTTAAAGATGCAGGCTTCAGAAGTTTCATTTTTGACAAAACCACATTTTTGTTTGACCAACATATTAATAATTACCATATTAATACGCAACGTTGTAACCTGTTTTTCCGTCTTTATGTTGAATTCCCCGGATCAGGAAATTTTTACATTAGCCTGAAAAAGCTGAATCCTGCCAATCTGAGGAGTTGTTTAACAGGTTGAAAATAAAAATATTCGACTAACTTTTTAAAAAAATACGGAATTGTTTGATAGTTTACATAAAAAAGTCTTATTTTTGCGTTCCAAAATTGGAGACTCAATTTATTTGTGGACTAACAATATATTAATTAAGGATATGTATTTAACAACCGAGAAAAAACAGGAGTTTTTCAAATCGTTTGGAACGTCAGAGGTCGATACAGGTACGACCGAGGGTCAGATTGCTCTTTTCTCATACAGGATTGCTCATCTTACTGAGCATCTTAAGAAAAATAAGCATGACTTCAGTACACAGCGTGCACTGATAAAACTTGTAGGTAAAAGGAGAAGATTGCTCGACTATCTGAGGCTAAAGGATATTGAGCGTTATCGTGAGATTATAAAGGCGCTGAAATTACGCAAATAGTGGAAAAGGCAATTCTGAATTGCCTTTTCTCATACTATAGGATATTATTTCGTAATTTCATCATTTCAAAAAATCATAAAACATGTTTAATATAATTGAGAAAACCATTGATCTGGGTGATGGAAGGACCATTACACTCCAGACTGGTAAACTGGCTCGTCAGGCTGACGGTGCTGTTGTGGTGAAACTGGGGAACACCATGCTTCTGGCAACAGTTGTTTCAGCTCTGGAAGCCAAAGAAGACACTGACTTCATGCCGCTATCAGTTGAATACAAAGAAAAATATGCATCTTCAGGCAGATTCCCTGGCGGATTTATGAAAAGAGAAGCCAAAGCTTCTGATTACGAGGTATTGGTATCACGACTGGTTGACAGGACACTAAGACCACTTTTTCCGGATGATTATCATGCTGAAACTTTTTTAACTATCAATCTTATCTCGGCAGATAAAGATATCATACCTGACGCACTTGCCGGTCTTGCAGCATCGGCTGCACTGGCTGTTTCAGATATTCCATTCCATGGACCAATCTCCGAAGTAAGGGTTGCAAGAATAAAAAAAGCTTTTATTGTCAATCCAACCGCATCTCAGCTTAAAGAGGCTGATATTGACCTTATGGTTGGTGCCACATACGATAATATAATGATGGTTGAGGGTGAAATGAGAGAAGTATCAGAAGATGATATGCTTGAAGCTCTCAAGGTTGCTCATAATGCTATTAAGATCCAGTGTAAAGCTCAGATGGAATTTGCAGAAGCTGTTGGCTCCACTGTTAAGCGTGTCTACTGTCATGAAGAAAATGATCCTGATCTTAAGAAAAAGGTCTGGGATGAAACTTATGAAAAATGTTATCAGGTAGCAAGATCACTTACCGCCGATAAACATAAAAGGACAAATGCTTTTGAGGCTGTGCTTACTGAGTTTATGTCACAGTTCTCTGAAGAGAACCCTGTTAATGAGACTTTGGTGAAGAGATATTATCATGATGTACATAAGGAAGCTGCAAGGCGACTGGTACTTGATGAAAACGTTCGTCTTGACGGAAGGAAACCGGATGAGATACGTAATATTGTCTGTGAGATAGACCCGCTTCCTGCAACCCATGGCTCAGCCTTGTTTACAAGGGGCGAGACCCAGTCTCTTACAACTGTTACTCTCGGAACCAAACTTGATGAAAAGATCATCGACGACGTACTTAACAAGGGTACCGAAAAATTCACCCTTCATTATAATTTTCCACCATTCTCCACTGGTGAGGCAAAAGCCTCAAGAGGATTAAGCAGGAGAGAGATCGGTCATGGAAACCTTGCTCATAGGGCATTGAAAAACATGATTCCCCGCGATGAGGAAAACCCGTATGCAATAAGAGTTGTGTCAGATATTCTAGAATCAAATGGTTCCTCTTCAATGGCAACTGTTTGTGCAGGAACACTTGCACTTATGGATGCTGGTATAAAGATCCGCAAACCTGTATCAGGCATTGCAATGGGTCTGATTACCGATAAGGATTCGAAAAAATTTGCAGTTCTTTCTGATATACTGGGAGATGAAGATCACCTTGGTGATATGGATTTCAAAGTAACCGGTACCCGCGATGGTATAACCGCTACACAGATGGATATCAAAGTAGATGGTTTATCATTTGAAGTAATGGCGAAAGCTCTTGAGCAGGCTAAAAAAGGCAGACTGCATATACTCGGGATTATGGAGGAAACCATTTCTGAGCCACGTCCTGAACTTAAACCGCATGCCCCAAGGATAGAGATGCTGACAATTCCGAAGGAGCTTATCGGAGCTCTGATAGGCCCTGGTGGAAAAGTCATCCAGGAGATTCAGCGCACTACAGGTGCAACAATTATTGTTGAAGAAGTTGATGGACATGGCGATGTTAATATCTTTGGTGAGAATGCAGAGGTAATAACAGCTGCACTCGACTGGGTAAGGAAAATTGTTGCAGTTCCTGAAGTCGGACAGGTTTATAAAGGGAAAGTGAAAACAATTGTCCAGTTTGGAGCCTTTGTCGAAATTCTTCCAAATAAAGACGGACTCCTTCATATATCTGAAATTGAATGGAGGAAGCTTAAAACTGTCGATGAGGTTCTCAAGGAAGGACAGGAGATCGAAGTGAAACTGATTGATGTTGACCCTAAAACAGGTAAACTCAGACTCTCACGAAAAGTTCTTCTTCCTAGACCTCCGAAGGAACAGGATGATGATAAACATCACGAACATAAAGCAGAATAACGCTGATCAAAAAAAGGGCCTGAACAAGGCCTTTTTTATTTGTGTCTGATGATGAAAATCTCATCTTCAATTTCTATTTTTGATCTGAGGATTAATCTTTCAGACCGGAATAATGGAAATAAAATACAATTATGTTGTTATTGAAGGGAATATAGGCGCAGGTAAAACAACCCTGGCCGGTAAGATTGCCGATCAGTTCAATGCCCGTCTTATTCTTGAACGGTTTGCTGATAATCCATTTCTGCCTAAATTTTACAACGATCCTGAAAAATACTCTTTCCCTCTTGAATTGTCATTTCTGGCCGACAGATATAAGCAGCTAAAAGAAGAACTTGTAGCTCAGGAGCTCTTCAAATCATTTACTGTAGCTGATTATTATTTCATGAAATCACTTGTATTTGCTGCCTCAACCCTTACTGGCGATGAATACAATCTTTACAGGCAGATCTTTTATATAATTTACGGATCTCTCCCAAAGCCTGATATTTATGTTTATCTTCATCTGAGACCTGAAAAACTGCTTCAGAACATTTCAAGAAGGGGAAGGAATTATGAGAAATCGATCGGTTCCGGTTATCTGAAGAAAATTGAAGAAAGTTATTTTTCTTTTTTCAGGCAAAATCCTGAAAACAAGTATCTTATTATTGATATTAATGAAATTGATTTTGTGGGGAACGAAGGTCATTACATCAATCTTATTGATACAATTTTTTCGCGCGATTACCCACTGGGTATCAACAGGGTGATTTTGTAATTATTTTATTAAACAGTTTATAACTACCAACATTTTTCGTAAATTTGCATTTAATTCATATATTTATACCTTGTAAACTGAAAATCAGGTAAATCGAAACATAAACAAATAAAAATTCTAACTATGAAAAGATTCAGAAGCTATTTTATCCTTATCCTTGCCGCATCGGTGCTCGCAAGTTGCAGCGGTTTGAATAAGATGAAGAAAAATGCCAATCTGGTTAAATACGAAGTAACTCCCAAAATACTTGAAGTACATGGGGGTATTGTAGACGTAAGCATCAAGGGTTCATATCCTGTTAAGTACTTTGATAAGAAGACGATTCTTGAGGTAACACCTGTACTCACATACACCGGAGGCGAAACTCCTTTTGACAAGGTACAGCTTCTTCAGGGTGAGAAAGTTCAGTCTAACAATAAAGTCATCTCCATGACAACTGGTGGCGATTTCACCTACAATGCAAAGATACCTTATAAGGATGCTATGAAGATGTCTGAACTCGTTGTAAGAGTGAAGGCAACAAGAGGTAAAACAGTTCTTCCTTTTGAGCCGGTTAAAATTGCCGATGGAGTTATCGCAACATCAACTCTTACCTCCAACCATGTTAAGCCACTCATGATGACCAATAAATATATCAGGATCACCGCTGAGAATAAAATGGCTGATATACATTACCTGATCAACCAGGCTGAACTGCAGGGTAAAGAACTTAAAAATGAGGATGTAGTATTACTCAGAGATTATATTAAGATGGTTGCAGCTGATCCGAACAGACAGTTCAAAGGATCAGAAATCAGCTCATATGCTTCACCTGACGGACCACTCGATCTGAATGAGAAACTCTCAGTAAAACGTGGAACTACTGCTGATAAATTCATGAAAAGTGAATTCTCAAAAGTTGAAGCTGCAAAAGCTGCAGGTTTCTTTAATGAGAAAACCACTGCTGAAGACTGGGATGGTTTCAAAACTGAAGTTGAGCAATCCTCAATTAAAGATAAAGACCTGATCATCCGCGTTCTGTCGATGTATTCCGACCCTGTTGTACGTGAAAAAGAGATTAAAAACATGTCTGCTGCTTTCGAAGAACTGAAAAAAGACATTCTGCCAAGACTCAGGAAATCAAAACTGTTTGTAAATGTTGATATTGTTGGCCGCAGCGATGAGCAGATCCTTTCTCAGATGAGAAGCGATCCTAAAGTTCTCAGCGTTGAGGAAATGCTGTATGCAGGAACTCTTACAAAAGATCTTAATGAGCTTCTCAAATTCTACCAGGCAACTGCTGATGCTTATCCAAAAGATATCCGCGGACATGTCAATGTAAGCTATATAGCTCTTCTTCTTGGCAAATCAGACGATGCAATTGCCTCTCTTGATAAAGCAAAAGCAATCGAGAATAATGATATCGTGAAAAATAATTATGGTTTTGCTTACCTGCAGAAAGGTGATGCTGCTAAAGCTGAAGAATTCTTCACATCAATGGCAACAGCGACTCCTGAATCCAAATTCGGTCTGGGAATCCTTTCAACCAAGAAAGGCGAATATGACAAAGCTGTAAATTATTTTGGTGGCGAGAATTCATACGACCTTGCATTAGCACTCGTTCTGAAGAAAGACGTAACCAAAGCTAAACTTGTTCTTGATGGTCTGAAGGAAGTTGAGAAAGACGGCAAACCTTCTTATCTTAAAGCAGTTGTCGGCGCAAGAATGGACGACAGAACTTATCTTCTTAATAACCTGCGCGAAGCTGTCGGACTCAGTGCAAGCTGGAAAGCTTATGCAAAAACCGACCTCGAATTCGCTAAATTCTTTACAGACGATACTTTCAAATCAACTGTACAGTAAGAAAATATTTTGAAACAGAAAAGGCTGCCATATTCTGGCAGCCTTTTTTTTGGTCAGGCGAAGTCTCCTGACTTCGCTCTTAATTTCCTTTCATTCTTTTCTTATTCAGCTCCCAAAGTACAATCCCTGTACTTACTGCAATATTAAACGAATGTTTGGTTCCAAACTGCGGTATCTCAATACAGTCATCACAAATATCTATCACAGCCTGTCCAACACCATTAATCTCATGGCCGAAGATCAATGCATATCTCTTCCCTTTTTCAATCTTGAAATCCTGTAGTTCCGTTGAACTGTCAACCTGTTCAATTGCAATGATATTATAACCTTGTTTCTTCAATTGTTTAATTGCATTAACAGTGTCTTCAAAATACTCCCATGGCACAGACTCTGATGCACCTAATGCTGTTTTTCGAATATCAGGGTTGGGAGGAGTAGCTGTTATCCCGCAAAGGATGATCTTCTCAACCAGAAATGCATCAGCACTTCTGAAGACAGACCCTACATTATTCTGGCTTCTGACATTATCCAGAACAATAACAAAGGGTGACTTTTCTGATGATTTGTACTCCTCTGCAGTTTTCCTTCCAAGCTCCTGATTAAGAAGTTTCCTCATTCCCTTTTTTTATGCTAAAGTACTCAAAAAATTCAGTTATTATTTCTATTTTGCGGCAACATAAATGGTGGTTAATTGTTTATTATCTGATAATTAAATCTTCTGCCGATGAACATTCATGAATTCCAGGGCAAGTCAATATTAAAGGCCTATAATGTTGATATTCAGGAGGGTTTTGTAGCTGAAAATCCCGGGCAGGCTGTTATGGTCGCAAAGGAAATTGAGAAAAAACTCGCTTCAATATTCTTCGTAGTAAAGGCACAGATCCATGCAGGCGGAAGAGGTAAAGGGGGAGGAGTAAAGCTGGCAAAGTCAGTAGACGAAGCTGGAAAACTTGCAGAACAGATAATAGGTATGCAACTAGTCACTCCGCAAACCGGGCCACAGGGCAAAAAAGTCAGGAAAGTACTCATCGCTCAGGATGTATATTATAAAGGTGAATCTGAAATCAAGGAATATTATATAAGTATTCTCCTGAACAGAAATACAGGAAGATTCGTAATTATGTATTCCCCTGAAGGCGGGATGGATATTGAAGAAGTCGCTGAGAAAACTCCGGAAAGAATATTCAGGGAAGAGATAGACCCCGGAACTGGCCTGCAACCTTTTCAGACAAGGAACATAGCATTCAAACTTGGACTTACAGGAACCGCATTTAAAAATATGCAGAAATTCCTTGAAGGTATATTTGAGGCTTATATCGGCTGTGATGCACAGCTTCTTGAAATAAACCCTGTCCTAAAGACCAGTGACGACAGGGTACTGGCAGTAGATGCAAAAATAGTTCTTGACGATAATGCTCTCTTCAGACATCCCGACCTGGCTGAAATGAGGGACCTTAATGAGGAAGATCCTGTTGAGGTGGAAGCAGGTGCTCATAATCTGAATTTCGTTAAGCTTGATGGTAATGTTGGTTGTATGGTAAACGGAGCCGGACTGGCCATGGCAACAATGGATATTATAAAGCTCTCCGGGGGAGAACCTGCCAATTTCCTTGATGTCGGTGGCGGAGCAAATGCAAAGACCGTTGAGGCCGGATTCAGGATCATTCTGAAAGACCCTGCCGTGAAGGCTATATTGATCAATATCTTCGGAGGTATCGTAAGGTGCGACCGGGTCGCAAATGGTGTGGTTGAGGCTTACAAATCAGTTGGGGAAATAAGAGTTCCCGTGATTGTCAGGCTACAGGGCACAAATGCAAAAGAAGCTAAAGAGATCATCGATAATTCAGGTCTTAAGGTATTGTCAGCTACTTCCTTTAAAGAAGCTGCAGAGAGGGTCAGATCAGTGCTTCAGTAACCTGTCACAGAGTATTTAATGTCAAACCGATCCCTGAAAATCTCCGGTATAATCCTTCTGGTATTATGCGGAGTATATATTCTTATATATTTCCCTGGTTCGCAGTTCACCGACAAATTTTCAGAAATATTCTTTACCCGCATCGTTAGAGTAAAATGCCTCGATTATAAACAGAGTGCATTCAGCAGGAAGCTCAATAATAAGATCCCTGATTATATAGAGACTTCAATACTAAATGGTATAATAAAATGTAAGGATGAAAGTGATTTGCGACATAGGGTTGATGAGGGAAAACTTGTCAGAATAAAAGATGACAAAGGATATGTTATTGAACAAATGTCCCATAGTTATCCTTATCTGACGAAGGAGGGAAAAGATCTTCTGCAGGAAATAGGAAAAAGATTCAGGGAGAAAATATCCGATACCCGGATGAAGGGTTCCAGCTTCAGGATTACCTCTCTTACCAGAACGACTGAAAAACTCCGGGATTTGCGACATGTCAATTCAAATACTTCAATGAATAGCCCGCACCTTTACGGGAATGCTTTTGATATAAGCTATATCAGGTTTACCACCAGGAAATTCTATATGACCCAGTGCGATAAAAAATACCTTAAAGAAGCCCTGGCTGAAGTAATATGGCAGTTACGGAAT
>JAHEYW010000322.1 GCA_023251395.1 Bacteroidales bacterium | reverse complement strand
AAGGGTATGACGGAACTTAAAGGTCAGGGCATGACCAGTTTGATCCTTGATCTTCGTGGAAACTCAGGTGGAATAATGGAAGCTGCAGTTCAGATAGCAAACCAATTCCTAAGGGAAGGCCAGCTGATAGTGTACACAAAAGGAAGGACACAGCCACGAAGTGAAGCCAGGGCTACGGGTAAAGGAGAATTTGAAATAGGGAATCTGGTTGTTCTGATAGATGAGTGGAGCGCCTCTGCAAGTGAAATACTTGCCGGGGCTATCCAGGATAACGATCGTGGCACTATCATCGGACTCCGTTCATTTGGCAAGGGATTGGTGCAGGAACCCGTTTCATTTGCTGACGGATCGGGAATGCGGCTTACGATTGCCCGATATTATACACCTACAGGCAGATCAATACAAAAGCCATATAATAAGGGATTTGACAAGTATTATGAAGAACTTAATGACAGATACAGCAAAGGTGAATTTGAAGCAGCCGACAGCATTCATTTTTCCGATTCACTGAAATTCATAACTGCAGGTGGACGTATAGTTTATGGAGGAGGAGGAATTATGCCTGACAAATTTGTACCGGCTGATACATCCGGAGTATCACCTTACTTTTTAAAAGTGAGATCGCAGATTTACAGGTATGCTCTTAAATACACAGAGAACAACAGGGAACAGTTAAAGAAATTCACCGAACCGGGTGAGATGGAAAAATTTCTTGACAAACAGACTCTTCTTGACCAGTTTGTACTGTATGCCGCGGCAAACGGAATAAAAAAGGATCAGGAGGGTTTAAAAAAATCCGGTCGTATAATTCATACGCAGCTCGAAGCCTATATTGCCCGTAACATACTGGATAATAAAGGTTTCTACCCAATATGGGAGAACATTGACACAACTCTCAAGTACGCAATAGACTTTCTGAAGAAGTGAGATGAACCAAAAATGACTTATGTGATTTCAGGCCAGGCTTCTGACAAAACCGGTCAAAATCTTCAGTGAAAGTTTTTCCTCTTCTATAAATCCAAGGTGCCCCGATTGCTTCAGTACAATTACCTGGGCATTTGAAGGTAACTTTACTTTGGCACGAACAGTATCGCAGGGAATATAACTATCCATTGATCCCAGTATCCATAAACAGGGAACCCTGCCCTCCTCCATTATTACTAACCTTGAAGGCCTTTCCATCATACCTTTCAACATTGCAATAATTCCTTCTCCCGGAATTTTTGATGCAATTTCCTTTGATCTCTTCAAAGCTTCGGAATATTTATCAATATTTGAAGGAGCAAACATTCTGGTAACATTATCGGGGTACATCAAATGTTTCTTTCCGGCTTCAACAATCGCAATTTCCCGCTCTCTTTTTTCCAGAGTTTCCCGGGAATCAGCAAAAGGTTGTGAATGAAATAGACAGTATCCTGAGAGATAACCAGGGTACAGTTCAAGAAAAGCGAGGGCGACATACCCACCAAGAGAGTGACCTGTAATAAACACCTTAGTCAGCTTCATACTATCAAGAAATTCCTTTACAACTGAAGCCATAAACTCCATGGAATGGGTCTCTCCATATATATCGGAAATACCATGGCCAGGCAGGTCCAGTGAAATTACCCTGAATTCTGAAGCCAGTTTTTCCTGAAAACCGTTCCAGACCTCTGACGACTCGAGATAACCGTGTAGAAGGATAATAACCTTACCTGAGCCTGAATCAGAATAATGAATTCTTCCACTCCCAAATGAAAAAAACATATGAATAAATTATTTAGTTTTGTAAAAGTAACCAATTATTAATAATGTACTGATTAAGACCTGCTTCTGATCTTTTGTGATAATTAGCATGTAAAATTGCATTAATTGTCAAATAGGATTAGTTTTGTTGCACTTCCATTCTTAAATAAAAGATACAAAATACATATCTTAAACGTATGAATAAAGTTTTATTTTCCTCAATTTCAAAGAAATTTATAATGGCCCTGGCAGGTATTTTCCTGCTCACATTCTTACCGGTTCATCTGATAATAAATATTTTATTACTTAAGAGTGAACCTGAACCTTTTAACAAAGCTGCCCATTTTATGGCTACTTTTCCATTGGTGAAGATTATGGAGGTGGTTCTGATTGCAGCAATTCTTATTCATATTATCTGGGGAATCTACCTCCAGATACAAAACTGGCTGGCCCGCCCGGTTGGTTATGTCAGCGGAAATAAATCAGAAACATCTTTTTTCTCCAGGTTTATGATCTGGACAGGGGCATCTGTTTTTATCTTTCTTATCATTCATTATTTCAATTTTTATTTCATAAAGATAGGATTGGTTGCCGGGAATCCTGATGATTTTTATTCAGTGGCACATAACCTTTTTAAGATACCGGCGTATAATTATATTTATCTTGTTTGTTTCGCTCTGCTTGGATTTCATCTTTACCATGCATTTGTTTCAGCCTTCCAGACCCTTGGCCTTAATCACAGAATCTGGACTCCGGTTGTCAATATAGTTGCTGTGGTTTATTCAGTTGCACTTCCGGCAGGGTATGCAATAATATCAATTATTTTATGGTTATTCAGGTAGATCAGAAAAGAAAATTAAAGATATGGGAAAATTAATTTCAAAGATCCCCGACGGTCCTCTTGCACAGAAGTGGA
>JAHEYW010000121.1 GCA_023251395.1 Bacteroidales bacterium | reverse complement strand
CTGCTAAAATAACTGATTTCCTGAAAGATGAAACAAACTACAAAAAGGACTGCTTTTCAAAGGAGACGATAATTTCAGTTTTCATTCCGGATACTTACTAGTTCTTCTGGAATACATCTGCGGAAGGATTTTATAAACGAATGTTAAAAGAATATTCCAAATTCTGGAATGAAGAGAGACTGGCAAAAGCCTATAGCCAAAAATTATCCCCGGTTGAAGTTTCAATCCTTGCTTCGATCGTCGATTGTGAAGCAATCATGAGTGATGAAAAACCCAGGATAGCAGGAGTTTATCTTAACAGGCTTAACAGAAAGATCAAGCTGGATGCCGATCCTACAATTAAGTTTTCTCTGAATGATTTCACAATCACAAGAATTCTTACAAAACAGCTGCAGGTTGAATCACCATATAATACCTACAAACATACGGGATTGCCTCCTGGGCCTATCGGCTGTCCGACTATAAACGGTATTGAAGCAGTGCTTAACGCCGAAAAACACGATTATCTGTTTTTTGTTGCCAAGCCTGACTTTTCAGGGTATCATAATTTCTCAAGGACCCTTGCCGAGCATAACAGGTATGCCTTGTTGTATCAGAAGGAGCTGGACAAAAGGAAGATATTCAAATAATTCAGATCACTTCAACTTCTCTTTCAAGGTCTATCCCGAACTTTTCATAGACAGATCCTCGTATCATTTCAGACAGATCAAGGATCTCCCTGCCTGATGCATTCCCATAATTAACCAGGACCAATGCCTGTTTCTCGTGTACTCCTGCATCGCCGATCCTTTTTCCTTTCCAGCCGCATTGATCAATCAGCCAGCCGGCTGCGATTTTAGTTTCTCCCGATGATTCACGGTATTGAGGAATAGAAGGAAACTTCTTTTGCAGGTTTTCAGCCTTTTCACCTGAAATAACCGGATTCTTAAAGAAACTGCCGGCATTCCCTGTAATTGAAGGGTCTGGTAGTTTAGATGTTCTTATATTTATAACAGCCTGTCTGATAGTTTTTTGCGATAGTTTTCCGATATTTTCTGCCTCTTTCTGTAAAGATCCATACGATATATTCAGGGTTGGCTTCAGTGATAATCTGAAGAATACTTCAGATATGAGAAAATGGCCTTTGATTTCCTGTTTGAAAATACTGTTACGGTACGAAAATCTGCATTCCTGATTAGTAAATTCCATAACGGATGCATCACTCAGACTAAGGCATCTTACTTTGAAAATATAATCCTTTACCTCAGCTCCGTAAGCTCCGATATTCTGAACAGCTGCGGCTCCGGCCGTACCAGGAATCAGAGAAAGATTCTCAAGTCCGTAGAAATCATTTTTTACTGTCCAATCCACGAGGTCATCCCATTTAACACCGGCACCTGCTGAAATAACAACCTGATTACCTTCTTTTTCTCTGATTTTAATTCCTGGAATCTCAGGATGAAGAATAGTCCCATTATAGTCACCGGTGAAAAGGATATTACTTCCACCTCCAAGAACAAGAACAGGACCAATGAGCTCATTGTGTTCCAAAACCAAAGAAACAGCCTCCTCTTCACTTTTAATGATAACCAGTCCGTTGGCTTTATAATCAAGTCCGAAAGTGTTGTAATTTTTCAGGGAAGCATTTGAAAATATCATTGGCAATGGTTTGATGTAAAAGTATTAAATCGAAGCTAATTTCATTTCAGACTTAAACATTAAATTTGTGATTATGCCTGAGGATCAAAAAACAATCAAAGCAGCCATTTCGGTAATCAACTGCATCTGCTATGATCAGCGCGTTCTGAAGATCGCTGAAGTTATCAGAAGTTTAAATGCTGAAGTTACAATAATCGGAAGAGTTACCACAGGTTGTGCAAATCCTGAGATTAAACCTTTCAGAACTTTGCGGTTCCGTATGTTATTCAGAAGGAAGTTTCTGTTTTATGGGTTTTTCAATATCAGACTTTTTTTTCATCTCCTTTTACACAGTTATGATCTTCTTGTTTCGAATGATCTGGATACACTGCTTCCCAATTACCTGATTGCCAGGTTAAAAAAAATTCCACTTGTTTATGATTCCCATGAGTATTTTACGGGAGTACCTGAAATTCAACACAAGCCTTTTGTAAAATGGGTGTGGCTGACAATTGAAAAGAAAATATTCCCGCATCTGAAATATATAATGACTGTAAGTGATTCTATATCTGACCAATACTTTAAGGAATATGGAATCAGACCACTTGTTGTGAGGAACTGTGCAAGGACCGTAAATCATCTTGTGCCGCAATCACGAAAGGAAATTGGTGTACCTGATAATCATCTTTTTCTGATTTATCAGGGTGCAGGAATAAATGTTGACAGGGGAGCAGAGGAACTTATTGATGCAATTGAAAAAACTGAAGGAGTTTTCCTTCTTATAGCCGGATCGGGAGACGTACTTTCTTCCCTAAAGAATAAGGTTTCATATTCCGGGGCAGGTAGCTGTATCAGGTTTATTCCAAAAATGGCATGGGAGGAATTGATGCGATTCACAAAAAGTGCTGACGCTGGTTTGACTCTGGATAAAAAAAACAATCCAAACTATGAATACAGTCTGCCAAACAAGCTCTTTGATTATATTTCAGCCGGCTTACCTGTTATTGCAAGTGATCTGACTGAAATCAGGAAAATTGTTACTGAAAATGGGATTGGTATACTTATTCCTGAAGTTAATCCGGAAGAAATTTCCCAGGCTATATGCCAGCTACGGGATAAGCCGCAACTGCTTTCAGAATTGAGAAAGAATTCCCAAATTGCTTCAGAAACAATAAACTGGGAAAATGAAAAAAACAGGGTGTTGGGGTTATACCAGGAAGTGCTGGAAGAATTGAAAAAATCCCCTCATGGGAGGGGCTAGGGGTGGGTTTCTGCAAACTCTAAATATATAGTTGTGATCTGTTGTTCTATGTTTAACAAAAAATTTCAAGATTCAAGCTTTGCCCACCATATCCGCCATCTGTGTGAAGCCAGTGATCATGAAACTCTGAAACCGGTAATTGCAGTCACCAGGTTTATTCTCTTTTTATTGCTAATATTTTCCAGAATATGAACCCTAAAACAAGGGGGATACCAAATGCAAGAGCATGTTCGAAAATAGACATTTCTGTGTTTTCAATGACTTTATAGATCAATTCAGTCAGGCCAAATACTGAAAGTGCGAAGAGAATGATATTCAGCTTTTTGTCATATTGCTTTTCCATCTCATCATTTTTTTCAACCTCATCCTGGTGAAATTGTCGTTGCAGATTATTTAGCTCATATAATTCATCCTTCAATTCTGATTTAAGCTCATTTATCTGAAGGTTGTGAATGATCAAATCATAATAGTCATTATGCTGATGGTAAACAGAGACTTTTGAGAAGATAGCTTTTAGCGATGTGCTTGTATATCTTTTAAGGTATTCTTTAACAATTTTCGGATCGTCAGGGTCCAGGTCAGACACCTCTTTTAAGAGCTGAAGAAGGATTGTTCTCTGCAATACTCCCAGAATATAAAGCCAGACACTTTTCTGGAATGAATTTGAATAAAAAGATTTCAAAAATTCAGAATCCATGGTGGTACAATTGTTTAAAACAACTGCGCCTTCAAGGCTTGTAGCATAATATATTTGCTTGAAAGGATGGATGGTTTCCCTTTCCTGGTGAAGGCTTTCATCGGTAGGTGAATGGTCAAAATCATAAACTTTCCTGAAATAGAATAAAGCACGTCTCACAATTTCATCATCAGTGATCTCTTCAGCAGGTTGTATATAACATACAGGTGTAAAACGGTTGTAATCAAATAATTCAACCTTATATTTTTCATCAAGCCCATTAAGCAGATAATTTACAAGATGGCCTGTTCTCCATCCGGTTAATTCTATATTTGAAATTTCTGGCTTGCCGAAAATATTTGTGCTTTTCGCAGTTAGCAGCATTGTTGCTTTGTTACGTTCCTCAGGCCTTTCATTTTGTGAGATTAAATAGGGCTCCGTACTGCGGTTGAACATTCTGAGCAGATAATTCATCCTAACAAAATCAGCCAGGCTCTGAGGTCCAGTGTTCTTGCCGGATTTAACTGCCTCTACTGTAAAAAGCAAAATTCCTACTTTTGTCGAAGGATGAAAAACAATCCTAAAGGCATTGGGATCAATGGAAACTATAAAATTCAGGACGTTTTTTGCCTGTTCCTGATTCTCGAATGATCTGTTACTCAAAAGGTAATTTTTGTTATTGAATAATTTTACAGGATGTGAATCCTTTTTAAGTCTCATTATAATGCAGGCTGAATCCTCATCGGTCCCGGGAGTGACGTTTTTTGAAAAGAAAGCTTTTACATGCTCAAGAAGAAAATCAAGTTTTGAAACATCTTCGTTAGTTCTGATCCATATATCATCTTCTTGATTATTGGCGTCTGGAGTCCATTGGGAGTTCAGCCTGAATGGCAGCATAAGGTGTATAATTCCTCTATCTAATTTTACATTATCCATAATAAAGAGTTTATGATAAACCTATGAAATTCATTATTATTTAGAACGTAATGAAAACTGACAACTGTACTGACCTTACATCTTCATACCCATAACAAGAACATCATCAATCTGCTGAAGGTCACCTTTCCATTCAAGGAAGCGCTTTTCCAGGGTTTCTTTCTGTTGGGCAAGAGGATAACTGTAATATTGTGTCAGTATGGATTTTAGCTCAGAAGATTTGAATTTTTTATGGTTAGGTCCCCCAAATTGATCAGCATACCCATCTGAATACATATAGATCATATCACCTGGCATATAAGGAATTTCATGAGCTTTAAATTCGCTATCCACAACGTCATAGATTCCAACAGGCATCCTGTCAGCCATGTACTCAGTTAACTCTCCATTCCGCACCATATAAAGATTATTATTGGCGCCGGAGTACTGAATTACCTTATGTGAATTATCAATAACACAAAGGGAAATATCCATTCCATCTTTTGCCTCGTCCCTTATACCCTTCTGATGCAGAGCCCTCTGTACTTCTTTTCTGAGTTCGTTAAGGATATGTGCGGAATTTGAGATTTTCCGATGGTTTACAATCTCTTCAAGAAAGGATATTCCAAGCATGCTCATCAGTGCCCCCGGAACCCCATGGCCGGTGCAATCACCTGCACAGATGATCAGTTTTCGCCCTGCCTTTTTGAACCAATAGAAATCTCCGCTAATGATATCTTTTGGTTTGTAAAAAATAAAGACTCTTTCACTGAGTCCTTTTATTTCTGATGTTTTAGGCAGAATGGCTTTTTGAATTCTGCTTGCATAATTAATACTGGCAGTTATTTCAATATTTCTCTCTTCGATGATCTCATAAGCCTGTTTCAGTTCAACATTTCTCAGCCTGAAAATCTCTTTTTCCTTTTCCGATTTTTCTATTGCATGAGAGATTTCAATATTCCTGAATCTGGTTTGAACTTCATCGCTCTTGACTGATTCCATGGTTTGCAGGTAAAGCTTGAAGCTATCAAGTGCCTTTTTTTCCTGACCGGCTGATTCATAATGGTTTGCAAGAGCTGCATATGCTTCGGCCACAAGTGATTGTGCATTCAGGGACAACGCCATTTCCAGTGATTCCGTAAGTTTTTCTTGTGCAAGGTCCTGTTTACCCAAAAGATTGTAAATACGGCCAATACCCATCATACACTGGAGTGTACATCGTTTATCTGCACCTATAATTCCCTGATGGTAATAATCAAGAGCCTCGTCGGTTTTTTTCATATCCTCGCAGGTACTTGCTATCCCAAGCATGGTCCAGGGAATTGAAGTTATCTGGTCATTTTTGCGTCTAAGTTCAAGGCTTTTTCTATAGTAATCAAGTGACTCATCATACTTTTTTGTAAGTCTCATGATCATTCCGATCCGGTTAAGAGAAGAGGCAATTCCATTTTCATCTTTGATCTCTTCTCTGATTTTGAGACCTTCATTATAATATTCAAGTGCCTTTTCGAAGTTACCTAGTCTGGTATAGATCAATCCAAGCTGACTTAGTGCTTCTGCCTCCAGGTCACTGTCTTTTCTTTCAGTGGCCAGATTATAAGCTTCGAAACAAAATTGAAGAGCATTTTCATAGTCACCGAAGCTCTCATAGATATTGCTTTTAAGGGTAAGCGCACAGATGTATCCAGGCTCTGAAGTATTATTAATGAACCATTGGTATGCATCTGAAAGGTTTTCCTGGGCTTCCTCATTTCTGGAAAAGAGAAAACTGCAGGCTGCAATTATCAGTTGAGAATAGGCAATACCTTTTTCGTATACTACTTTTCTGGCATCATCTAGCAATTCCTTTGCTTTGTCCAGAGTAGGAGCAGTGTTTTCATATCTGCTTTTCCACAAACTGCAGTATGATTCATCAATCGATTTTAGCCTTGAAATATTGTCCATGGAGGTATCTGGTGATCCTTATTATCAAGAGGCCGAACATCCAAATACGATGTCGGAATTCGAAACATGGGTTCTTAATAACTTAACTAACTACAGGTAAATATATGAAAAAGCAGTCTGAAATCAAAAGCAGTTATTAATTGGATATCAACTATCCCGTTTCCGGATCAGAGGTCTTTATAACTTGTCCTAAATTGCTATTGGTTATCATTAGAAATCTTTTTAACTTTAATTTGAAAATTAAATATTATGTCTGACATATCACTTCATAAAAAGATTAAAGTTCTATCATTCCTACTTTTAATTCCAGCAATCATATTTATTTTGTGGTCTTTCATTACCCCAGATGAAGCTATTACAGGACTGGGAGTTCTTTTGCTGGCGCTATCGATAACTCTATTTTCAGCTTCATATTCAATAGTAAATAGTAATAATGACCGGCTAAGAAAAATTGCTGGATTGTCAGTTTATATTTGTCCGGTACTGATTCTGGTTTCGCCTTTTATGTATTCAAATGCAGATGTAACCGTAGCAGTTTTCTTATCACTTATTCCTTTCTTTCTGATCGTTTTAACTTCTATTCAGCTTTTTCTATATGATGAACCGGATTCTTTAAGGAGCACTTCTGTGTTACTGATTTTTATCGTAATTAGTATCATCGTTAAAAGATATCATTTGCCTTTCTCAAGTATACCTTTCACATTAGGCATCTCATGGTTCTGCATTGGAAATATAATGTTTACAGTACGTTGCCTGTTTATTTCAGGTAAAAATCGGTACTTCAGATATCTGACTTTGTTTGCAAACAGTCTTATATTCTTTTCATTACTTGCTTTCCTTTTCAAGGTACAGCATTGGCCCGTAGCAAATATTTTTATAATTATAAGTACTTTTATGATGGTAATCGGGACAATTATTGTCATGGTAATTCTTCCTTTTTCCGGCTATATTGATTGGAGTACAGTTCATAAGAAAATCATAAAAAGGATTCTTGTGCCATGGGCTTTTATTTTTTTCATCTTTCTTTTTAGATACCTTGTTCCGGGGGGATGGAACTCATTCTGGGGAACCAGTCAGGTAAAAACGTTTCCTGCATTTGGTATGGTAGACTACCAGGTTGAGGAAAGAATTATTACCGAAAAAGAGTAATCAGAAAATAACAAACTTTGAGTCGTCATTCGTAATAAGTCCGGAGACCTGATATTTATCCAGAAGCTTTTGTATTTTCCCAGGGTACAGCGGTAAGAATCTGATTTCATTGTCTTTAGTCCAATAAAGATCATCTTCTTTTTTGAGGAAGAGAGGATTTGAACCATCAAGAGTAATTAGGCATAAACCTCCTGCTGAGCATAACTTTATTCTTTGTGATTTTTCATTTGCACAAGCAGCAAAAAGGGCGGAACTGGAAAGAGCTATTTTATCGTACATTTCAGGTAGTAGCTTTCTTGGATCCAGACGTGAAAATTGAACGTATGAGTAGAAATTACTAGTCTCGAATTTGCTTAGATCATCATAAAATAGAACCTCGCCAGATGAAATTGAATCTCTTTTATCTGATTTACCCATAATAGAATAGCCAGTTGCAATTATTTCTCTTTCTGTCTGCGAAAATACAGCATTGCAGAATCTGGTGTAATACATTTTAAAGACCGGATTTGACGCATCTTCATCCTGTTCTCTTTTATTCAGTTTCGATCTTGATCCACTGTAAAATCTTGTGGCGAAATTGAATACAGGGTTTATCTCCTTTCCCATTAAATTCCAGATCCTGATGGTACTGTCAGCAGAGGCTGAAACAACATATTTTCCGGTTTTGTTGAAATTAACAGACCAAACCGAATTCAAATGTCCGCTCAATGTATTATATATTGATATGAAGTTTGAGTCTGAGCCAACTTTCCAGATCAAAATTTTTTTGTCTTCTGATGCAGAAGCAATGAATTTACAATCTGGGGAAATATCCAGTGAATTTATTTTTCCGGAATGCTCTTTCAATTCCTTTTGAATGTGACCTTGCCTGTCAAGGATAATTATAGAATTTTCCAATGCTACTGCCAGCTTAAGGTCTCCAGAGGGAAAGAATCTTACCAGACCAGCATTCCATATATTGTTTAAGCTAGCCTTAAAACTGAAAAGGACTTTTCCAGTAAAATCATAAAGCTCGCACGAACTGTCCCTGTAGACTACAACAATACATTTATCTTTTTCAGAGAGTTCTAAATGTTCAATATTTGGCCTGACACTGAGGTAAATAATCTTTCTGTCATTGATATCCAGGATAAATAATTTGTTGTTATCGAGCAACCCGAATATATAATCGCCATTTTTACTGATATCAGTTCTTATAATTCTTGATTCCAAAATGATAGGAGCTAACTCCTTTTGAACCATAAAGATAGGACTTGTTGAATCGATTTTTATTGCTGTTAGGTTCTTAAGGTTGTTGAGTATCACATCGTATAGTATAATTAAGGAACTGTCATTTTTCCACAGGTTCAATGCAGATAAAAGGCCCTTGACAGGATTGGGTCCTGATTGAAGGAGTGAAGAACCGATATCCTGATAGGATTGGGTGCTTTTAGAAGACATGATATAGTTTCTGATCATTGCCGCAAGAATCAGGGTACAGATCAAGGCAGAGATGCCAGTAATTCTTACAAAATATTTCTTTTGAGCATTTATCTTTTTATTGCTTTGATCAACGAAAGCCTCAAGAGTATGTGGTAAAATAAGTCTTTTCTGGTAGCTCTTCAGATATTCAAGATCCTGCTTATTTAGAAGCAGACCTCTCTTTTCAAATGTGTAATATGCATTCTCCACGAACTTCTGTACCTCAAGCAATTCCTTTTCAGCCATTGTGAATTTTTCGTAGATTTTAGCAGCCAATGCATCATGTCGCAGTTCAAATCTACCATTCTGATCTTTGTCACACAGAATCCTTAATTGAACAAATATGTTGATCAATTCCATAATATTCCCACCTTCAGGTTTCCTTCCCATGCTTATAATGAAATCAGAGACTTCCTCAGGTGATAAAGGTTGTTTTGTACCTTTTACAGATACAAATGATTTTAGAATCAGTAGGCCCAGTTCTGGTTTTTCAAGCAATGATATTTGTTCGTCGAGGAAGCTTCCCAGGATATCCGAAACATCTCCGGCATGCGTAAGGAGAGAGGTTGAAAAGGAAAATCCATTTTGTCTCTCTTCAATGGAGGAATTAGAAGCTAGTCGAAAGATCCGATCGAGAAAGACCTGCAGGTAAGTGAGTTCCACTTCTGTGCTTCCTGGACTTAGTTTCTCGAGAAGCGTCTCTGCAAAACCTTCTTCAAGATTAATGCCGGCTACTTTGCAAGGACCTTTTATTGCCTCAATAGCATTAAGATGTGACATTTTTTCAATTCTTACCCTGTTTGAAAAAATAT
>JAHEYW010000321.1 GCA_023251395.1 Bacteroidales bacterium | reverse complement strand
CCCATAAATTGCTCATTCCCCACATTTTGTCCATCAGGTTATCATGACACCCGCATGCAGCTACTGCAACTTTGTAAAACTCGGGATGAAATAAAACAGCACCTGCTGCATTCTGCCCGCCTGCAGAGGTTCCATAAATACCAACTTTAGATATGTCAATCCAGGAGTATTTTTGCGCAGCAGCCTTTAGCCACAGAATTCTGTCCGGGAAACCAGCATCTTTAATATTTTTCCAGCAAACATCATGAAAAGCTTTTGACCTGTTAGAAGTCCCCATACCATCGATCTGTACAACAATGAAACCAAGCTCAGCCAGTTGATGCATGCTTATAGTTTTATCCATAAAACTCTTTGGAACAAAACTACTATGCGGACCAGCATAAATATTCTCTATTACCGGATACTTCTTTGATGGATCGAAGTTTGAAGGTTTTATTATAATCCCATAAATATCTGTTGTTCCGTCTCTCCCTTTAGCAACAAAGGGTTCTGGCAACCTTATCCCTGTTTCCAGCAGTTTCGAAATATCTGCCTTTTCGATATCCATTATTTTGGTACCGTCATCACTTTTCCTGAGAACTGTAACAGGAGGGGAATCAACCCGTGACCAGGTATCAATGAAGTATTTTTTATCAGGTGAAAAGAATGCTGCATGGTTCCCATCACCATCAGTAAGTTTCTTTAAACCGCTTCCATCCAGGTTTATCCTGTAATAGTTTATGTAATAGGGATCACCGGGTTCAATTCCGCTTGCCTGAAAAGTTAACTGCCTGTCTTTTTCATTCACCCACACCACACCCCTGATTACCCAGTTGCCTTTTGTGATCTGGTTCTTAACAATTCCATTTTCAGCATCATAAAGGTAAAGATGATTCCATCCATCCCTTTCAGAAGCCCAGATTATTTCCCCCGATTCTTCAAGATCGTGTCTGAACATCTTCCCGGTATAGTCTATAAAGGTTGATGAGGTTTCATTGATAATTACTTTATATTCCCCGGAATTGGCATCTACCCTTATAACCTGGTACAACTGATGTCCCCTGCGGTTATATTCAAAAGTGAAATATTTACTGTCTTTACTCCATTTGATATCCTCGATAGAATACTGATCAGGTAGTTCATTATCAGCAACATGGATCTGTTTTCTTGTTACTATGTCGAAAAGTTGGGGGTACTTTTGCGGTATAGCATCACCGGGTTTTTGATATTCATATGCGTAATGTCTTGGCTGAAGCTGATCTTCGGGTGAGGACTCAATATAGTATATCATATGTTTTTCTGCCGGACGAACCCTTGCGGTTACAACCCTTCTTGAGTCGGGAGACCAGAAAAAATATGATGAGTAGTATTCACCTGTTCCTCCATCTGAGCTTAGCTGATATTCCTTATTATCAATTTTTGATCTGATATAGACATTGTAGTTTTTTATGAATGCTGCCCATTTTTTATCCGGTGAATCAACCGGTGGATTTGCAAGCTCGTCTCTGAAACCCCAGTTCCAGGTTGGTTCTGCCTGCTTTTCAGGAAGTTTTTCACGTCTGAAGATCCTGTAATTCCTCAAACTGCAAAGCCATGTAGACCCGTCGAAAGTAAAAGAAAACCCGCCTGGTCTTAGCGAATAAACAATTTCGGAAATACCAAGGTGTGCCGGATCAATTTTCCTGCCGGTAATCTGTTCCAGTGCTGCAGCGAATTTCTTTTGATCAAAAGCAGGCCTTTTTTGTTTCATCTCAGCATTAACAAATACATACTCAGTGCCGGCTGGGGTCAGGTTTTCATAGATGAAATCACCATCAGAGCCTGTCCATACAGGTCTGATATTACTATGGAATATTTTCCCTGATAAATGAACCGGGAGAGAATCAGCACGATCATAATCATTATAAGATACTTTCTGTGAATAAAGGCTGCATTGAAATATCACCAAAAGGAAAAGCGCTGAAAGAGAACTATATTTCTTCATTAGCATTGAATACTTTTAATATTATATAACAATCAGATTGTTCTGGAATAGAGTACAATGTCTTTCCCATCTTCAAGCGAAAGCCACCAGACCGTGATCTTATTTTTATTCACAGATATTCTGATTTTCAAAGGATTTTCATAGACTTTACCATCATAAAATTCAATTCTGTCAAATACAATGATGGCGTATCTTTTGCCATCATCCGTGAGCCAGAGGTTTGCCGGACTGATTTTTTCATTCACAAGTACCTTTACTGGTTTCCCATTTATATATAGCTTTGAGTCCATGGTAAGCAACCAGTTATCCCCTCCAGTTTTTGAAAATGCCGGATTAAGACCTGTAATCCTGTTTGGATCATATGGTCCGAATTTTTTACCGTCATCAAAGTAGATATATGCTTCAGGGCTGTTTTTCCCTGCTTTATTTGTTTTTTCCTGAATGCCAGAGACTTCCGTGACGGAAACCTGGTTTTCCTTTATAGTGGTTACCATCATCCTGCTGAGGCGTGGGCTTATGTAATTGTAACCAGGCTGACCGTCAATATAAAATGAAGCTCCAGCTGAGGAAATAATCAGAAGTCTTGCATCTTTCATAACAATTGCATAGAATGATTTTCTGTCACTACCGAAATAAAATTCAAGTACGAATTGATATGGACCATAGGATTTCCCCTGGAATTTAAGTGTAACCTGA
>JAHEYW010000320.1 GCA_023251395.1 Bacteroidales bacterium | reverse complement strand
ACATATTAAACTTCTTGGCAGAAAGAAAAATCAGTACTACGGTATTGCTACGTATTCGAAGTACCCGATCATCCGAAAAGGAGAAATAATTCATCCGGTATCTGCCAGCCTTTCAATCTATTCTGATGTTGTGGTTGACAATGATACCTTTCGCATATTTAATAATCATCTCCAGTCATTCCGGCTTAAAAGTATGGAGCGATCTCTTATTGAAGAACTTACTACTCCGGAAGAAAATCAGAAGGGGAGCGAGATCATGACAATCTCATCCAGCCTTAAAAAGGGATTCGCAAGGCGGGCGCTGCAGGCTCAGCTTGTTAAGAACTATGTCGACAGTTCACCTTACCCTGTAATTGTTGCCGGTGATTTTAACGATACGCCTGTTTCTTATGCATACAGAAAGATAAGAAAGGGACTCAATGATGCATTTGTAAAATCGGGTTATGGGGCGGGCTTTACCTACAGGGGCAACTATCCTCCAAACAGAATTGATTATATATTATACGACAATAACCTGATCAGTACAAAATTTGAGATACTGAAAGTAAAATACTCCGATCACTACCCAATTGTTGCCTCATTCAGAAGGAAAAACTAAAATGGCAGTTTCCTGAAATCCACATTCCCTCCTGAGATTATCAATCCAACTCTTTTATTCCTGAACAGGCCAGGGTTTTCCCTGACAATTGCAAGCACAGTTGCAGATGAAGGTTCAACAATAATCTTCATCCTCTCCCAGATAAGCAGCATACATTCAATTATTGTTTCTTCCCTGGCGGTCAGGATAGAGTCAACATTTCCCCTGATAATGGCAAAGGTCAGGTTACTCAGTGAAGTAAGTAATCCATCACAAACAGTTTTTGGGTTATCTGATGGAACAATGGAGCCGGAATAAAATGATCTGTATGCATCATTAGCATTAAAAGGTTCTGCACCAATCACCTGAATGTCCTTTTTCAACCCTTTTATGGTTGTTGAAGTTCCGCTCATTAGTCCTCCGCCACCAATAGGGGCAATAATTATCTGAAGATCCTTCACCTCATCTGTCAATTCCAGTGCGGCAGTTCCCTGGCCACAGATTACATTGAAATTATCATAAGGATGTACAAGAGTTGCGCCAGTTTGGTCCATGATCATCCTGGTTGTTTCTTCCCTTGCCTGAAGAGTTGGTTTACAGAATGTTATCTTTGCCCCAAAACCTTGCACAGCATTTTTCTTAACAACAGGAGCAGTTTCCGGCATTACAATATTCGCGTTTACACCGTTCATCTTTGCTGCTTTTGCAAGCGCAGCAGCATGATTACCGGAAGAATGTGTTACAACTCCAAGCTTCTTCTGGTCATCAGTAAGGGAGAGAACAGCGTTTGTAGCACCTCTGAATTTAAATGCTCCGACTTTCTGAAAATTCTCACACTTGAAAAACAGTTCACATCCGAACATATCGTTTAGCAAATGGGAACTCATAACAGGCGTCCTGTGAATAAAGGGTTTTATTCTTTTATGAGCAGCAATAATATCGTCGATTGATGGCAGTCGCATGTCGTTATGTTATTATCCCGCAAATTAATAAATATTATAAAACATAATAAGCGAAGTCAGGAGACTTCGCTTAGCGGACAGATATTAAAATTGGTTGAGCGTACAAATATTTTAAAACAGGTTGAGCAAAGTCCGGAGACTTCGCTCAGCTACATATATTAAAATTAATACTGTTTAACTAAATATACTGAAAGCAACAGTTACACCAGCCATAACCACTGCCACCATCGACATCAGTTTAATCAGGATATTCATAGATGGTCCGCAGGTGTCTTTGAAAGGATCTCCAACAGTATCACCGACAATGCTGGCTTTATGGTTTTCGCTTTTTTTACCACCGTAGTTACCTCTTTCAATAAACTTTTTAGCATTGTCCCATGCACCACCAGCATTATTAAGCATGCTGGCCAGTGTGAATCCCGTTGTCATCCCGCCAATCAGTAAACCGACCACACCCGGAACACCAAAAACGATGCCGGTTGCAACAGGAACGATTATCGCCATAAGGGAAGGAATTACCATCTCTTTCTGTGCTCCCTTTGTCGCAATTGCCACACATTTGCCATACTCAGGTTTTCCTGTACCCTCCATTATTCCAGGTATCTCCCTGAATTGTCTTCTCACTTCATCTACCATCCTGCCTGCATTCCTTCCAACAGCTTTCATCGCCATGGCTACAAAAACAAATGTCATCATTGCCCCGATAAACAATCCTGCAAGCAATATAGGGTTAAAGAGTGAAAGATTATATGCAGAGACAAAGTCTGCTATTTCTGCATGGGTAACATCTATAGCATGTTGTCCGGTTGGAACAATGGCAGGAGCATGACTTTTATAGAACAATATATCTCCTATCTGTTTAAATCCGTCGACACTTTTATCTGCCATCCTGCCTAACCAGAGCTTAACCTCTTCCATATAGGCAGCAACAAGTGCAAGGGCGGTAAGGGCTGCCGATCCTATTGCAAATCCTTTACCGGTAGCAGCAGTTGTGTTTCCAAGTCCGTCAAGAGCGTCGGTTTTTTCCCTCACATCATGTGGCAGGTCAGACATTTCAGCATTGCCGCCTGCATTGTCTGCGATGGGACCAAAACAGTCGGTTGCAAGAGTCACTCCAAGA
>JAHEYW010000120.1 GCA_023251395.1 Bacteroidales bacterium | reverse complement strand
GTCTATATGACACTACAGACTATCTGGGGATATGTTCATATGTATGTCTATGAAACAGGTCGTGATATGATTGCAAAAGGTGTGATCCCTCTGGGGAATATGCTGCCTGAAGTGGCCTGGGTGAAGCTTGGCTGGGCATTGGGACAGACAGAGGATCAGGAGGAAGTAAAGAGAATAATGCTGACTCCTGTCAATGAAGAGATTACCGAAAGAGAACCTTATAACGGATATCTTGTTTACCAGGGTGGGGTTCCTGAGGTTGAAGAATTTATAAGGAAATTCAGAAAATAAACGGCAGGCACCAGGAAAAAAATGGGAATTACAGAAGAATTTGCTGTTCAATTAAAAAAAGAAATTTCGAAAGGACTTCCGGGTACTGAAGTTCAGTGGGAATTGTCATCTTCGATCAGGAGATTAAGGGGTATTATGGGAACACCTGGTGACAATACAATAGAGGCAGGGGTACTTATATTACTCTATCCGAAAAATAACCGTATTTCTACAGTCTTCATCCAGAGACCAGATTATGATGGTGTTCATGGCGGACAAATAAGCTTTCCCGGAGGAAAACAGGAGATAGCAGACAGAGATCTGATTATGACAGCTTTACGTGAATCATCGGAGGAGATAGGTATTTACACTGAAGAAGTAAATATTATATCACCTTTAACCCCTCTCTTTATTCCTGTAAGTAATACCCTCGTTACACCTGTGGTGGGATGGATGGAAAGGCCCCCTGATTTCAGGCTTCAGAAGGAGGAGGTTGTGTATATAATTGAAGCCGATCTCCGTACATTGCTGGAACCCGGAATTATCAAAACAAAACCCCAGGAAATCAGGGGTGAAATGTTTGATATCAGATATTTCTCATTTGAGGGTCATACGATATGGGGAGCCACGGCAATGTTACTGCATGAATTGCTCGAAATAATAAGAAGAGGAAACCTTACCGGTCTGGTATAATAGTTTTATATTCTGAATAGCGTTCAAGCACCTGGGATACAAAATTGACCGATTCATATCCTCTGCAATAGCCAAACTCTACTACCGGATCGTTGTAATACCTTGGTTCTGTTTTCTTCATTAGCCAGACAGAAACATTGTCCCAGAGATTCGGGTTCTTTCCGTTTTTACCTGCCAGTTTCATTGCATCTATAATATTTCCGGGTCCGGCATTATATGCAGCCAGTACAAACTTCACCCTTTCTGTGGAGTCCTGGATCTTGTCGCTGAAAAAATGCTGCAGGTAATTAAGGTAATGCATACCCGCTTTAAGGTTATTCTCTGGTGATGAAAGGACATCAATGCCCATCACCTTACCGGTTTCAGGTAAAACCTGCATCAGTCCACATGCGCCTGCCCACGATATAACATCAGGGTCAAATCTCGATTCCTGGTAAATTAGTGATGCCAGAAGCCTCCAGTCCCAATTAAGGGAATCACTCATTGACTTAATCGTTTTGTCCCATGGTGATACCTTCCCTGTACCCAATGAATAATAATCGCTTTTATATATCAGATTGGACCTGTCATTCCTGAAATACTTGGCATACAATAATCTGTAAGAGGTTGTTTGTTTATAGGTGGTGATCCAGTTGTTTAGTGAACTAATAAGTTGTTCCGAGTTTTCCCTGCGAACTGCCCATGCCTGATATTGTGAGAAGCTTACCGGAGTCGAAACATCAATTAAAGGGAAATAACCGGAATTTACCTGTGCAATATTCTCATCGCATACGACATAATCAATTTCACCTTTTGCTACCATCGAAATTAAGGTCTCAGTTTCAAATGGTACCTCAATAATATGAATTGTGTCTCCTATCTCATGTTCAAGATGCCTCAGGCAATCACCCGATGAAGCCCCCGCTTCAACATATACTGTTTTTCCGGCCAGCTCGAGCTGATTTCTGACAAGGATCTTATCAATCTGATCGACAGTCATCTGATTCCATCTGGCTGGTTTTCTCTGGACAATTACCTGTCTTGTCTGACTCAGTGGCTCTGCAAACTGGATCTCTTTCTTTCTTGAGGAATTAATGGCCATATCGAATGCAATTAAATCCGCCTCACCTTTATTCAGCATCTTAATTGCTTTATTTGCATTATTCTCTGCAATTATTTCAAGGTTAAGATTCAGATATTCGGCGAATTGTTTCAGCAATTCATAATGGTAACCCATTGGTTCACCCTTATAAATGAAATAGTTCGTGGAGTTAAAGTCCGTTACGGCTATCAGCTTGCCGCGGCTCCTCATACTGTCGAGATCTAAAAACGAAGATTGGCCCGGCTGTAGCTCAGGACCATTTTTTTTACATGACTGGACGAGGATTAAAAGAAGGGAGAGGATGAAAATAAATTCCTTTCTCAATAGTGATAGTATTAGTTAAATAATTCTTTTAAAAATGGGTGCAAAGGTATACAAATATTTCTAATCATAAAATGTCCAGGCTAATCCATACCTGAACATTCTGATATTCATCGGATTAGAGGGCACCATAATATAGTTGTAACCCGTATATTTGGCATTGATATGATCGAACATAAAAAAGATTCTTGTCCTTTTGATTTTAAGGTTAATAAATACATTTATATAAGGATAATCACCTGTCAGGATTTTATCCTGCCTGAAATACCTTCCGGTTGCAGGTACATATACATAACCATAATAAGCAGTATTGTAAAACACTTCAGCTCCAAATTGAGTATTCAGATATCCATTGGTGGCTTTAAAATGAAAATTATGTTCAAAAAAACCCGCCGATTTAACAGTCACAAATGGAAGGTCCAGAATATTCTGATTTGTCGATTTCTGTATCAGTACATCGTTTGCAAGATGAAATTTCCAGGCAGACAATTCCTTCCTGATATATAATGAGGTTACAGTCAATGCTTTGGTATACTGGCTTGGGAGAGTATCCAAACCAAAATCCGTATAGTTATTTATTACAGCATTATTATATCTGATCAGCATCCGCCGGGCAGGAAAAGATAATCCTGCTCCCAGGTTGACCCTGAATTCTTTCTGAAGATTGTTCGACCATTTGAAATTATTGCCACCCCATCTTTCATACCATATAGATGGCTGTTGATTCGCAATATTCCCAAAGATGTTAAGTTCTGCCGGTCCTTTTCTGAGGCAAAAGGTTTTTATAAGTTTCCCCTCGAGGTTGAAATCGCCGGCTCTGTAACCTGTGAAATATAATTCACCAGTTACATTCCAGCTGAATTTGTTTCCGATATTATTAAACAGTCTCCCGACAAGTACATTATTGCTGTTTCGCCATATAGCAGTATCGGGTCTTGTCAATGTATCGCCTGGTATGATCTGGCTATACCTGAACAGCTCGTTTCTTATACCAACACCTCCTCCCAGTCTGAATTTTCTGGTTTCATCAGTACTGAAATCAAACCGGATTGTATTCTTGAGGCTTCTGGCAGATAAAGAATCTGACGTTTTGGTCCTGCTTATATATACTGTATCATAAAATCCTGATTCAGGCGAGGAATCAAAATATGTTCTTTTATTTACTTCCCATGCAAAAATATGTGAGAATGTACCCTCCATCCTGAACTTCCGCTTCTCATTGTTTTTCAGCAGTGAATCAGTTTTAAGTACCGGCTTTCTGCTCACCGAAAATTTCTGTACTATTAAAACATTTCTGTTTTTCAGGATGTTTTTAGCTTTGTTAAGCTGCCCCAGATTTACATTAATATCCCGTGTATTCAGATTTGGAGTTTCCATCTCTGAGAGATCCTTAATTCCTCCGTTCTCAACTGAGGTAATGTTATTTATTCCTGTCGCTGCATAGAGTTTATATCTGTCGCCTGAATATGATGAATAGAGTGTGAATGTTTTGTTTTCGGATCTTTGAAAATTGTAATGTCCCAGGCTGTAAACAATGTCATAGATCAGCCCCACATTCAGTTTCCTGTTAATATTCTGAGAATGTGATATTCGGAAAGTCTGATCTGATCTGTCTGCCGGACCGGCATATGTAAAGACCAGCTCTGTATAGGGAATCTGTGTGTTAAGGAATGTATTATTTGAAGGCAGATGCATAAAGGGATAATAGTACCTGTACAGATACATATCAGGATCATTGATCCTGTCAAAAAAATTTATCTGATATAATGGCAGACCGTAATTACCCGGGTAAGCATTGAAAGGAGAATATTTATCTGAAACTCTATGTCTGTGAAACAGAGAAAATGCAGTATCCAGAGGAATGGTAATTTCCTCGGTATAGTCAGGGGAAAGTTTCCATTGTCTTTTGACTGTATGCCTGACTGAATCCTGTTTTTGAGCTGCCAGTCCTGCCGGCAAAACTAGGATTAAAAATAAAAATATGCTTCTTTTCATTCCCGGCAAAGATAAAAAACAAAAACCTAATCCACATTGTCATTCAGATAGGCATTGTTTTCTCTCAGAACCGGACCGTCTGTTTCGTCGGATGTTAATGTGAATTTTGATATTTTACTGTCTGATGCCTTTTCAGGGGTTCCCAATGTCAGGTTTTTTCTGACATATGCCGGAACGTCTTCAAAAGTATCAATATTCTCTTTCATCGTGTGATTGGTGAATCCCTCCTTCTTAAGCATGTTCTGCATATGCTTTACTTTTTTCAGAGTTGCTGATGATTTATCGCCACTCCCTTCTGCAGCATCCTGACGTTTATTATGCTGATTTACAGTGATACTTTCATCCATTCCAAAATCAATCAGCTGCTGGTCTTCTTCGATTGATGTTATAATGGATTTCTTTCCTTTCTCTTTTACTGTAAACACGTCTTCACCTGTTTCAGGGATAATCCTTTGTGGTATTGCAGTCTTATTCGTCAGCAGCTCTACTTTCCTCGGTTCTTTTGGTTTATACGGCTGGAAGATACTGTTCGATTCAAACCCGGTTGCAATTACAGTCACACTTATATTATCATTAAGGTTCTCATCCCTCGATAATCCTCTGATAATCAGTGCTTCATCTGAAGCAACACCGTAAATATAATCTGTCACCTCACCAAGTTCATCCATGGTAAGTTCATGCTCGCCGGTTCCGGTGGAGATATTGATAAGTATACTTCTGGCACCTGTGATATCATTAGAATTGAGGAGAGGTGATGCAAGAGCATTCTCAATAGCCTTAATAGCTCTGTTTTCACCAGCAGCCTGACCCATTCCCATAATAGCCACGCCAGATTCCTTCATTACTGTTTCAACATCTGCAAAATCAACATTAATATATCCGGTGACAGTAATGATCTCAGCTATTCCTTTCACCGCAGTCGTCAGAACATCATCAGCTTTTGCAAAGGCTGTTGAAACAGGCTGATTACCATATATTTCCCTGAGCTTTTCATTATTAATGACAAGCAGGGAATCAACATAGTCCTTAAGCTATGACACACCATCTATCGCTTGTTTGATCCTTACTTTTCCTTCAGATTTAAACGGGATAGTAACAACTGCAATTGTCAGAAGGCCGGCTTCCTTGCATGCTTTTGCAATGACAGGTGTAGCTCCTGTTCCGGTTCCTCCTCCCATACCAGTTGTAATAAATACCATTTTTGTATTACCCGAAAGAGCCTCCATCACATCATCAAGGTTTTCTATTGCGGCTTTTCTGCCAATTTCCGGCTGACTTCCTGCACCTCTGCCTTCGGTGAGAGCTTCCCCGATCTGTACCTTAATTGGTACCTGGCTTTTTGCAAGCGCCTGATGGTCAGTGTTGCAAACAACAAAATTCACGTCTTTGATTCCTTTCTCAAACATATGATTAACCGCGTTGTTCCCGCCCCCTCCGATTCCCAGTACTTTAATTATAGATGATCTTTCGACTGGTAGATCAAAATTCATAATATCGTCTGCCATGGTGACATTAGTTTTAGTGTTAATGAACAGTTTTTAAGAACCTTACCCTATATTTCCCGTATCAGCTTATGCTCTGATCTTCAACTTCGAATATTTTTGTCAGCATACTCTTTATCTTGTCAGTCAGAGAAATTCTATCATCCTCATCTTCATCTATTTCCTTAACCGGTTGATTTACCAGGTTTTCAACAACTACCTCTTCTGTTTCCATTTCCGGTTTCGTGGCAGACTGTTCCGTCTTCGGACCTGCAACGAATTTCTTCTTATAAGTTTCAAGGTATTCGAAGCCCTTTATAATGAGTCCGACACTTGTTGCATAAATGGGCTGGTTGATCTCGCTTTTTGCAGATCCAGACAGGTGTTCATTCGGCAGACCAATTCTGACATCCATTGCCGTTTTGAATTTCATAAGCTGAGGAAGATGTCTTAACATTGCCCCGCCACCTGTTATAACCATTCCTGCTGCAAGCTTATCAGCGTAACCTGAATTCTGAATTTCAAAATTGACTGCGTCAATTATTTCCTCCATCCTTGACTGGATGATATAGGCGAGACTTTTAAATGAGATCTCTTTCGGTTCTCTTCCTGCAATTCCGGGTATTGCAACGACTTTGTCTTCCGGAGCGATATCCCCGAGTGCTGAACCATACTGTATTTTAAGGGATTCTGCATGTCGGTGGAGTATTGCACATCCTTCTTTAATATCCTTTGTTATCACATTCCCGCCGAAAGGAATGACAGCTGTATGCCTGATAATATTATCATAATAAACTGCAACATCAGTTGTGCCACCTCCGATATCAACAAGCACCACACCTGCTTCTTTTTCATCCTCTGTCAGAACAGCATCTGATGAAGCGAGAGGTTCAAGTATCATATCTTTCACAGTCAATCCTGCTTTTCTGATACATTTTTCAATGTTCTTGGCTGCAGCAACCTGACCGATAACAATATGAAAATTGGCTTCCAGTCTTCTTCCACACATTCCTATCGGACTTTTCACGCCCGTTTCGTTATCCACTATAAAGTTCTGAGGGATGACATGGATGATCTCTTCCCCAATGTCAATATGTATTTTGTGCATATCCTCAATCAGCTTGAATACATCTTCTTTGGTGATTTCATCCTCAAATGAATCCCTCATAATGTATCCGCGGCTTTTCATACTTTTGATATGCTGACCGGCAATACCAACAAATACCTCAGAGAAAGTTATCCCTGATCTTTTCTGAACATCCTGAACGGTGGTTTCAATAGCACTTACTGTTTCTTCAATATTGAGGACAACTCCTCTCTTAACACCCCGGGAAAGGGCTTTACTAAGACCAAGGATCTCAATTTTACCGTTGTCATTTTTTGATCCGACTATAGCCACAATTTTTGTGGTTCCGATGTCGATTGCTGCTACGTACTGTTCCTGTTTATTCATATGCTACATAATATGGTTTACAAAAGAAGTCGGAAGTCCGAAGACGGAAGTCCGAAAGAAATGATGGAAGTTGGAAAAATGGAGACCGAAGAGAAATAAAGTGAAAACCCCGGTCTTCCATCTTCCAGCATCCAGCCAACAGATTTATTTTTTATTATCAAATTCATTATAATTAAAGTACTATCGTTTTCTGCAAACTATCTGATCCTTGAACTCAAGGTTTATTAGCTCATATTTATTCCATCCAACCTCCGGCAGCACCTTTTTATAAAATGCTTCAAGGTTCCTTAGTTTTCCCTCAAAATTCTCCATCGTTCCCAGATGGATGATATTATTGCCAAGGCGGGGAATTAGGTCAATCTCATCATCATTGTCAACATAGATCTGGTCAATCTGGGCAGACCAGAATGTATCATTGTTAATGAATACTACAAATTCATAAATATCCCTCAGGATTGAGTTTTTATTAATTGAGTCAAAAATGCTTACACCATTCAGCATGGGTGATGTGATCCTAATATTCCCTCCCACAATGTGGAGTCTGGGATTGTAAAGGCCTCTGCTGCGTATCACAACGCCCTCATCATCGATAAAATAATCACCTCCTCCTGCTATCACGCGCATTACAGGGTTTCTCTGATCTCCCGATACATGAAGAACACCATCAATAGTTGTATAAACTTCTGCATCTTTTAATTCCCTTCTGAGTGCTATCTTTCCTTCAATCTCAGGCAGCGGAAGTTCTTTCACAGGTTGACCTATAATTTTTGCACCAGACTGTGAGATAATGTTTGCTACTTCCCTTCTCGTAATAAAATGATAGCTCGATGAATCATTAATCTTAATTGAAATGCCTGGACAGGGTACTGAGCCTGTCAAATGCTCGAGGTAAACCGGCATGACAACCAGGTACAAAGCAGGAATGATTATCAATATTTTTATAATCACTTTCATTTTTTCCGTCTGAGTTCCAGCTCTCTTTCAATTGGTCCGACAAGCCTGTCTATATCACCTGCACCAATTGTCATGAGCACATCAAGATTTTCTATATCGAGTTTACCAGGAATATCCTCTTTGTTCATGAGCTGTTTTTTCTTTAATCTCATCTTTTCAAAAATCATCATCGAGGTAACTCCTTCGATAGGTTTTTCCCTTGCAGGATATACTGGTAACAATATTGCTTCATCGAGTTGATCCAGTATTTCTGCGAATCCCTCTGCATGATCCCGGGTTCTTGTGAAGAGGTGCGGCTGAAAAATACCTGTGATCTTTCTTCCCCTGAAGAACTCTCTCACAGATGTAATACAAGCCCTTATTTCCTCAGGGTGATGTGCATAGTCGTCTATATAGACCAGATCAGGATAATGGATCCTGATATCAAATCTTCGGCTCACACCTGAAAATGTTGATAAAGCATTTCTCAGTTCCATTTCATTAACACCTGCTATAAGTGCTGCTGCAGCAGATGCGGCAGCATTCTCGATATTGATCATTCCAGGGAAACTGAAATGAATATTATGAATTTTTTTCTCGGGGGTTGCCAGATCAAACTCATATTTATCATTCATCTGTCTGATATTGAAAGCCCTGAAATCAGCATCATCCACTAAACCATAAGTGAAAAGTTGAAGATCTCGGGGAACTCTGATCGTGTCAATGATCTTTTTATTGGCAATAAGCGTTCCCCCCGGACGTATCTTCTCAAAGAATTCATTATAAGCAGCTATCATAGTTTTCTGGTCGCCATATATATCCAGATGATCGGCATCAACAGCAGTAACTATGGCAATTACCGGATTCAATCTGTGAAAAGATCTGTCAAACTCATCAGCTTCCATTACAGTAAACCTGCCCTTCCCAAGGATCAGGTTTGAATTATAGTTTTTTGAAATGCCTCCAAGAAATGCCGAACAGTCAAGGGATGATTGCTTCATAATATGAGCAATCATTGTCGAGACTGTTGTCTTTCCATGCGTACCTGAGACAGCAATTGTTTCTGTACCTTTAGATATCTCACCTAATATCTCAGATCTTTTGAATAGCTTGTATCCATTATTATTGAAAAATGTAATCAGCTTATTATCAGAAGGTATTGCAGGGGTATATACAATGATTGTATTTTGTTTATCCTGAAATAATACCGGCAGTTTATCAGGGTTATCTTCATATGTAACAGAACAACCCTCATCTGATATTGAATTTGTGAGTGAGCTTTCAGTTCTGTCATAACCGTATACTGGAAAACCCTCAGACAGGAAATATCTGGCAATTGCACTCATACCAATGCCTCCGATCCCCAGAAAATATATGCCCCTTATTTTCTTCCTGTCAATCATTTGTTTATCAGTTTAATTACCTGCTCTGCAATCCTGATATCAGCATTTCTGGCAACCATTTTAGAAATATTCTCCGATAACTCTGATTTCCTTCTACTGTCTGAAACAAGCGCCATTGTCTCTTGTACAAGGTGAGTTACAATTTTGTTATCCGGAAGCAGGACAGCTGCATTCCTTGTTGTTAATGCAAGTGCATTTTTTGTCTGGTGGTCTTCTGCCACATTGGGCGAGGGAATAAGAATTACCGGTTTGCCGACCAG
>JAHEYW010000319.1 GCA_023251395.1 Bacteroidales bacterium | reverse complement strand
TTGTTTTAAGGTTTGTGAACCATTTTTCATATGGAATGGGAATGCCATTTTTTTCAAGAATATCAAAAATCCTGGGTTGGAAAAAGTAACTTGACATATGAGGTAAAAAATAATCTATTTCGATTACATTGAGACCTCTTCTGTCCAATATGCTTTTTAGACTGTTAAAGCCTAACTCAACTATGTTTGCGCCAAGAAGTCTGACATCCTGTTTAAGACTGAATATAGATCTCTTGTTGATTTCATCCGGACTGAAATGTTGATAGCTTCTAAGAGTGCCATCCGTTAATTTCTCGGCCCCCATATACATACATGTTTCTCTTATGTTTGCAAATGAGAATAATTCTATCCATTCAATCTCCAGAGAAATGCCTTTCTCATTTTTTCTATCTTCGATATAAAATGCTCCTGCACCGTCAGATATCATCCATCTCAGGAAGTCTTTTTCAAAACCGATATATGGATTTTCATTTAAAGCCTTAAGGTGTTCTATCTCCTCTGTAAATGAGTCGGCTTTGAGAATGCTTGAAAAGCGTTCAGAGCCCGTGCAAACCGCATTCTTTCTTTCACCGCTCTTAATCGCGAGAACTGCATATTTCAGCGCATGCATGCCAGAGCAGCAGGTTCCTGAGTTTGTAACTACTTCGATTTCACCTGTCTCAGGTAACAGACCATGAACCATTGCTCCATGTGAAGGAATAAGAACATCAGGACTGCCTGACCCGCAACAAAGCATTTCGATATCAGAAATCTTTTCCGGTTCTGCACCGAACAACTGTCGTATGGCACCTTCCACAAGCTCTGCATTGGTATGTGTCGGATTGCCTTCTCTATCAAGGGCATAATACCTTTTTTCTATACCATTGTTTCTTAAGACAATACCCTTTGATTTAGAGGTTTTTCCATTAATCTGACCGAGAAATGTTTCCATGTCGTCATTGGAAACAGGTTCATTTGGCAGGAAAGTGGAAGTTCTATTTATATATACGGACATTTTGAATCAATTTGGCGCAAATATACTTGTTTCTCTCTATTTATTCTCTTCAGCGTGAACGGTATGATTAATAACTTATAGAAAAGCATTACAATTGGAGCTATAATAAAAAGTGCAGTAAAGAGGTAATATTTATATGCAGAGATCAGCAATCTTCTTCGGGTTTGAGTCTTGCTGTATTTCGATATAATCGCTGCCCATATGCGGAAAAGTCTTTTAGCTTTCTTCTCAATAAATATTATCTCTGCTGTAAGGTCAATAAACCCGGAAGCAACAAATTCATCCTGCAGTTTAGTTAAATCATTCATATAAATTGCAAGGTTCAATATCTTTCCGAAATCCTTTGCTGCAAAAATATCCTTATCACTTACTCCAGGTAAGGGAAGAAACCTGTATTTCCTGACCTTCCTGCCACTAAGCATCCAATGGAGAATTGTTATTGCGCTTATCTGGTTTTGATTCCTGTCCGCAAAAGGCAGGTTGGCAACAATTATTCCACCTGCTTCAATTATCCTTGATTTCACAGATTCCTGTGAGTTTAGCCACATGTTCCGTGAACCTATCAGAGTTATAACTGGTGTTTTCTCAATCCTTGCAAGAAATTCTTTATCTGAAAGTAGTGAGGTTGCAGGTATTGATGGTGAAAGATACCAGGGCTGGTAGGCAAAAATTACAAGGTCATATTTTGAATATTTGTAAGAGATCTTTTTTAGCGGTACCGGCTTTTCGAGAACTGACTCCGGCATTGTGTCAAAGAAGGCTGCTGATGTCCACGGGAAAGGGTATGGATCCACAGGATCGTATTTTATTCTGTCAATATCCACATCCTGAAGTGGCTGGATGAAATTATCTGTGATTTCGTGCAATTGACCCGATTGGGAATATGATATAACAAGTACATTTCTGATCTTATCCATAAAGTCATTGAAAATCAGTTGTTTTCAAATTGGCTGAGACACTTGAGTACTTAAAAATGAAAGCCTGAACCAGTGTGTCAATTTCCTGATACTTTGCAATAACCAGTTTTTTATCTTCCTGGATATTTATGTTGTATTTCAGAAATTCAGGAGCATGCTCCTGAATCACCAGCCGTAAAAAACGTAACTCGGGATTTGAGGGAGATTTTGTTATCGCATCTTCCAGTAATTTATGACCAGACTTAAATGCATTAAGCTTGGATTCAGGAGTCCTTAGCAAAAGTGATTTCTTCATTAGCATAGCCCCCTTATAGGCAGAGGGATAAGGGAGATTATTAGCTGAATCGAGCACCTTTATGAAATTGTTTATTTCCGACAGTTCCCCGTATGAAAATACCCTGTAATATTCCTTTAATACAATCGTGTCGCCTGAAGTAAGCTGAAGATTAAAAAGTATACTTAATAATAATACCCCCATCTGCTAAAATATTTGACAGTTTGCAAAAATAAGGAATTAAAGGAAAGTTTGAAAGATACTAAAGTCAAAAAGTAAAGGAGGTTAATAGTCGGGTAGCATACGAGGAAATACCAGATCTGGAATCTCTTTTTGTGGTTAACCAATTCAATTTTATTTATTAGCAGGTTTTATTTAACTTTCAATCAATAAACCAGAAAGTTTAAGCGAGGGAAAATTCATCTATATTTAACAGAAAATATATTATTATGATGACATATTTCATAATCAGATTAAT
>JAHEYW010000318.1 GCA_023251395.1 Bacteroidales bacterium | reverse complement strand
GAAAAGCATGCACTTATTATCTTCTGCCAAATGAATACACCTCACCCCTGCAGGTTTTCCATCTGGCATACCTGGTATTGGTGATGATATTGAAATTGCTATGCAACATGCCCCACAACCGGGGCGACAGGCTATGAACATTGCGGAATTCGGATTTCGGATTTCGGATTTTTTTCTTCTTCTTCGGACTTCGGACTTCCGACTTTTTTACGGCAAATATAAAGATTCTCCCAGAAGTTTATTTTTATCATTTAGCTGTTTTTTCCGCTAAGCATTCATAATTTTACAAAAAACTCATATATGAGAATAGACATTCTGACTGTCCTCCCGGAATTGCTTGAAAGCCCATTGAATTATTCAATTGTCAAACGAGCAAGGGATAAGAAACTGGTTGAAATAAATGTTATTAACCTGAGGGATTTTACAACCGATAAATATAAATCGGTTGATGATTACCCTTTTGGAGGTGGAGCAGTAATGGTAATGATGATAGAACCTGTTTATAAGGCAATTGAGAAATTGAAAAGTGAAAGAGAATACGATGAAATTATATATACTTCCCCTGACGGTGAAAGACTAAACCAGAAGATGGCTAATAAACTTTCAATGATGAATAATATAATAATTCTAGCTGGTCATTACAAAGGCGTCGATCATAGAATAAGGGAACACCTGATTACCAGAGAAATATCTATAGGCGATTATGTTCTGTCTGGCGGAGAATTGCCTGCTGCAATAATAACAGATGCCATTGTGAGACTTATTCCAGGTGCCATATCTGATGAACAATCTGCTCTATATGACTCATTTCAGGACGACCTTCTCGCCCCTCCTGTATACACAAGACCCTCAACTTTCAAATCCTGGAAAGTACCGGATATTCTCCTATCAGGTAATACCCCAGAAATTGATAAATGGAGACATGAACAATCGGAAGAAAGAACAAAAAGACTGAGGCCCGGTCTTAACAGTGGAGATTAAATCGATTTAGATTATAATTTTTAAAGAATGTATATATCATTCCTGTAAACAATTAAGGGATGCTATTGTATTATTGATTTTCATTAAGAATTTATGATTTTGAAATGATAAAAAGGTTTTGTAAAATTGTGTGCAATTTAAACTAAATGCTAACTTATTAATTATCAACTACATGAACACTCAGGATTACATTAAAAGGGAAGACAAATATGGTGCACATAACTATCATCCTCTTCCGGTTGTTCTCGAAAGAGGCGAAGGTCCTTTTGTATGGGATGTTGAAGGGAAGCGCTATTTTGATTTCCTGTCTGCATATTCTGCAGTAAACCAGGGACATTGTCATCCAAAAATTATTGAAGCACTAACCAGTCAGGCAAAAATACTTACACTTACCTCCAGGGCATTTTACAGTGCAGCACTTGGTGAGTATGAAGAATATATCACAAAGTATTTCGGATATGACAAGATCCTTCCGATGAATTCCGGCGCTGAGGGAGATGAAACGGCTCTTAAGCTTTGCCGTAAATGGGCCTATAAGAAAAAAGGCATCAAAGAGAATCAGGCTAAAATCATCTGCTGTGAGGGCAATTTCCATGGAAGGACAATTACTGTTATTACAATGTCCACCGATCCTGATTCAACAAATGACTTTGGACCATTCACTCCTGGTTTTGTTAAAATACCTTATAATGATCTTAAGGCGCTGGAAAATGCGCTTAAAGATCCTGATGTTGCAGGATTTCTTGTTGAGCCTATCCAGGGTGAAGCAGGTGTTTTTGTTCCGGATGAAGGATATTTGAAAAAAGCATATGAAATGTGCAAAGCAAAGAATGTACTGTTCATCGCTGATGAAGTACAGACAGGTATTGCACGTACCGGGAAACTTCTTGCCTGCGACCATGAAGGCGTAAGACCTGATATTCTTATTCTTGGGAAAGCATTGTCAGGCGGTGTTTTGCCAATTTCATGTGTACTTGCTGATGATGACATCATGCTTACCATTAAACCAGGAGAGCATGGATCAACATTTGGTGGCAACCCTCTTGCCTGTAAAGTCGGTATTGCTGCCCTTGAGGTTGTAAAAAACGAAAAACTCGCTGAAAATGCTGAACGTCTTGGCAATATCTTCCGCGAAGAGATAAGTGCTATTAAATCAGATATGATTTCACTTGTAAGAGGAAAAGGACTTCTGAATGCAGTGGTAATAAAACCCAAAGGTGGCAAAACAGCATGGGATGTATGTCTTGCTATGAAAGACAAGGGACTTATTGCCAAACCTACCCATGAACATATAATCAGGTTTGCTCCTCCACTTGTAATAACAGAACCACAGATCCGTGAGGCTATCGGGATAATAAAAGAGGCTTTCAAACTTTTTGAATAGTAAAATAGATTAAAGAGGCTGAGTAATCAGCCTCTTTTTTATCATATTTATTATAAAGCATTTTAAAGATTATTATTTTTGGCCTTATTTTACCTGTTTACTATTGAACATTAACTCTTGTCGAGTATGAAATTGATTAAATATTTCACCTTCCTGCTATTTGTAGCACTTCTCATTTCCTGTTCCGGTGCTGGTAATAAAGAAGTTACCACAAAAGAGCTGACAGATCATATCAAATATCTCTCGTCTGATTCATTAAAGGGGCGTCTTACAGGAACTCCTGGTGATAGTCTTGCCGCT
>JAHEYW010000317.1 GCA_023251395.1 Bacteroidales bacterium | reverse complement strand
ATACTCTCAATCTCTGTTGTCGTAAACAGATATTTTTGTTTTGTTTCAGCTATTCCGATCCCATTATCACACACCTTAAGCATTATGCCTTCCCCTGTCATTGATTTATCCTTCAGAAGGATACTGATTCTGCCTCCCCGCTGTGTGTACTTCACTGCGTTTGACAAAAGGTTTCGTATAATGATATCAAGCAGATCTTTATCAATATATGCTATGGAACTTCCAACCTGCGTGAAGTTTACTGAGATCTCCTTCTTGTCGGCTGTCTCTTTGAATATGCTGAGGTTAGTCAGAATGATATCAGCAAGGTCGCGTTTCTCTGGAGAATATTTGATTTTGTCTTCCTGTCCTCTCCCCCAGACCAGCATATTTTCAAGAAGGCTGATGACAAGTTGTGCATACTGGATACTTGAATTTGCAAAGCTGTCGTATTTTTCTTTGAACTCTTTTTCCTTGAGCAGGTTGAGCATGTAAAGAATGTTTACAACAGGGCTTCTCAAATCATGGGCTATAACAGAAAAGATTTTGTTTTTCAATTGAATGGTTTCCGACAGCTTTTTGTTCTGTAATGCTATCATGCTATTTTGTTTTTCAATCTCTTCGTTTCTGATTTTTATTTCACTGGTTCTGTCGTTGACCAGCTTTTCGAGGTTTCTGTTAATGAAAGCCATATCATTCTGAAGTTTTTCCTTTTCACGATAGGCGGTGATCCATTTGTAAAATAATAATGTTGCCTGAATAAATACAAATAATACAACAAAATATGTAAGGAAATAACTTGCTGTGGAATACTCCTTTCCAAGAGAAACTCTTATGTCGTGAATTCCCCCATATATAAGTAAAAGGAAAGCGAAAAAATATGCAATATCCAGGCTGTTTTTATGCAGCAATCCTATGAAACTCTTTACAATTGCGTAAAGCATAAGTATAACCATCGAAGGATAAAACAAAGTAATGGTATAGCTGAAGATTCTCACAGGAAGAAATAACGTCAGGATAAAGGCAATACCAAAGATTAGAGTTATTGTCCATGAAAAGATTCTGAAGATGACTGATGGATAGATTGACTGCACCACCCATATCCATCCTACAAGAATGAGAAAGAGCCCAAGATATTCGATTCTGACAATCCACAACCAGTCGATCTCAAAAAAGTTAAGGATGAGAAAATGTGAGGTAAAAAGAGGCCGGAGTGCCAGGCCAATGGTTGCCATGCCGAAGAATCCCATTATTCTTTCTTTTGGGTTGATCACAAAAAAGAATAAAAAGTAGATTGAAAATCCCAGGAGTAAGCTGATAACGGACCAGTCGGCAGCCCAGCTGTTGCTCATCTGTCTCTGCACTTCAGAGAATGTTCCGAACTTTGCCGGAAGCCAGAAGCCTCCTCTCCGGTGTTCATAATTCGATACGTTTATTAAAATTGTGAGAGAATCTGAATCCGGATTTATTCTGAAAAAGTTTCTTCTGTATTCAGGTTTTGAATCACTGGCAGATTTACCGGTTGTTCCGTTACCTCCATAGTATTTTCCGTTGATATAAATGTCATATGATGAATCAAATACAGGCAGATCAATTGCCAGAGGATTTCTATAATGTGCGGGAAGCACCACAGTTAACCGGTACGTGGCGTAACCGGTTTTTTCAGTTTTAATCAACTCCTGAGGGTAATCAGTCCAGTAAGATGGCACCTTTCCAAAATAGTCGGGTAAAATTTTTACTGTAGTGAAATCACGCGGATGCAGCATTTTTTTCCAGTAAAATTCCCATTCCCCGTTAAGGTTTACAATGAAATGATTCGGATCTGTGATATCACGAAGGTTAAGTATGCCGTTAACTGCTACAGGATCAGGTCTTTTAGCATAAAGATTCAGTGTGAATAGCAACAACAGGAAGAGAAGCCTGATTCTCATCTCGGAAAGGTATGGTTTGTCGGGAACTAAGATAAAGCTTTTAAATTTAAAACTAACCGGTTCGGTTCACTGAACTCGCTCAGCCTCTTTTCCTGCCGCCAGGATTCACAGAAGCAGGAGGCCCAAGGTCTTTTTAGCATTTAAAGATGCTTTATTTCAGCCCTCTGTTTTTAAGAAGAGCATCTATACCCGGCTCTTTGCCTCTGAAGGCGATGTACATCTCAAGCGGGTCTCTGGTTCCTCCCCGCGACAGAATCTCTTTTTCAAATTTTGCAGCCACCTCTTTATTGAATATGTTGCCGGTTTCTTTGAATGCCTGGAATGCATCAGCGTCAAGTACTTCGCACCATATGTAGCCATAATAACCGGCTGAGTAACCACCGGCCCAGATGTGATTGAAATATGTTGACCGGTATCTTGGTTTAATTTCAGGAATCAGGTCATACTTGTCCATGGTTTTCTTTTCAAAATCCCTGATATCAAGATCAACAGGCTCTTTAATGGAATGATATTCCATGTCGAGAAGTGCGGCAGCTACCAGTTCAACTGTCATGAATCCGGTATTGAATTTGCCGGCATCATCAAGTTTCTTAACAATTTCCTCAGGAATTATCTCTCCGGTCTGGTAATGTTTTGCGTAAACTTTCAGTACCTCTGGTTCGAGAACCCAGTGTTCCATTATCTGGGACGGCAATTCTACAAAATCGCGGGGTAATCCGCCGCCGGGATAGGTCTTATTGGAAAGCAACGAAGCCAAT
>JAHEYW010000119.1 GCA_023251395.1 Bacteroidales bacterium | reverse complement strand
ATCGTGGGCTCTCAGCTTATTGGCCAGAAATTCGATAGCTCAGTCTATTTCTGGTCGAGACCTTCTGCCATTGGTTATAATCCTATTCCATCCGGGGCTTCTAACTATGGACCTACCAGTGATACCCTGAGAAGACAGGTTACTGCGAGGAGAGCATTATTTGCAAAAATGAACTCACTCAAAGAACCGTTATCAACACCTATTGAGATGGCATTTGCTTCAGGAAGCGGACTTGATCCTCATATCTCTCCCCAGGCCGCTATGATGCAGGTAGATAGGGTCGCGATAGCCAGACACTTTGATACAATACAAAAAGAAAAACTCATAGAGAAAATCAGGATATTGACTGAAGATCCACAGTTTTTCTTCTTGGGTAAGCAAAGGATCAACGTATTAGTGTTAAATTTAGAACTCGATAAGATCTAAGATAAAAAATTGATAATTAGTAAGATATTAGACCATGAAACATTCAACCCGTACACGATTTACCCTTGGTATGATTTTTCTATTCATTATCATATCTGTTTTGGCTGTGTTCTCAGGTTTTTACCTGAACAGACTCTCATCAAAGACCAGTGCAATTCTGAAGGAGAATTACTTGTCTGTTGTATATGCCCGGGAAATGTCGGAAGGACTAATGAGCATCAATCAGGAAATTTCAACCAGCTTTCTGGCAAAAAGGATTCCCGACACTTTGAAAATTGCAAATGAATTAATGAGGATAAAATCATCTCTTGAATCTGAGAAGAAAAATATTACCGAACCAGGGGAAGATAAACTGGTTTCAGGAATAGAGGCAAATTATTTTGAATACAGAGATTCTCTGCAAATTTTTGTAAAATCATCAAATTCAGCAACAGGTTTGCTTTACCTCCTGAACAAATCAGTCAATCTATATCAGCAACTGTCGATACTATCACAAATGAATGGGAAAGCGCTTGAGGTAAAAACAGATGACGCTAAGGCTTTTTCACATAGTGCCCTGACAAAAATGACAATCATGGCTACTTTGTGCTTTTTAATCGGAATGAGTTTTACCTTTAGCTTTGCCTCTTATTATAACAGGCGTTTTTTTCGACTTTATCATGGTTTGAAAGAGATCGTCGCTACCGATTTTGATCATCGGCTGTTTTTCGATGGAAATGATGAATTCCATGAGATTTCACTGGTTGTGAATGAAATGGCTGATAGTTTAAAGAATTACAAGCAGAAAATGTCCGTAACTTTGCAGAAAGAATCCCTTAAAGGTGTTACTACCGGTGATCTTGAGGAATTAAAGAATATGTTATTCCGTTTAAGAACCACTGAAGAACAGGCAGCAGCATTAATCTCAAAATTTGAAAAAAAGTAAGATCAGATGGACAATAATGATTTTCGTCCTGATCCCGATGAGCTTCTGGCTTCTCTGAAACTAGAAGAAGAAAAAAGCAAACGAGGCAAACTGAAGATATTCTTTGGTATGTGCGCTGGTGTTGGTAAAACTTACACTATGCTTAAAACTGCGCATGCTGAAAAAGCAAAGAATAATGATATTGTAATTGGGTATATCGAGACTCATAACCGTAAAGAAACAAATGAACTTGTTGAAGGTTTTGAAGTCATTCCGCGCAAGAATTTCCAATACAAAACTGCGATGGTCCAGGAGATGGATCTTGATGCAATCATTGCACGCAAACCTCAGATTGTAATTGTTGATGAACTTGCCCATACCAACGCACCTGGCAGCCGCCATTCAAAAAGATTCCAGGATGTTCGGGAAATACTTGATAGTGGAATAAATGTCTATACTACCCTGAACGTTCAGCACCTTGAAAGCCGTTCCGACACCGTTTCACAGATTACGGGTATCATTATCAGGGAAACCATCCCGGATGAGATATTTGAAACTGCTGATGAAATAGAGGTAATTGACCTTACTCCTGACGAACTGCTTCAAAGAATGGCAGAAGGCAAAGTATATACTCAGGAAAGGTCAAAAGAAGCGGTGGCGAATTTCTTTCGCAAAGGAAACATAACTGCTCTTCGTGAAATGGCTTTGCGGCTGGTTGCCGACAGGGTAGACAAACAGCTGCACGATTATATGCAGCTTAAGCGTATCAAGGGTCCATGGAAATCAGGGTTGCACCTGCTTGTGGCCGTCAGTCATACTCAACAATCTGCCAGGTTGCTGAGATGGGCTAAAAATCTTTCCTATACAATGGGCGGTGACCTGCAGGCCATATATGTTGAAACTGCCTACAAGCTTAATTCGAGAGAAAAGGACCAATTAAACAAGAATGTTACCCTTGCCAGACAACTGGGCATAAAATTACGGTTTGTTACAAACAGTGATATGGTGAAGGCTATTGTCGATTTTGCACAGAAAGAGAATATCACACATATCATTATTGGCAAGCCACGCGTCAGAAACCTGGTGAACCTGCTGCGGCTAAGTAATTTTCTGAATAAATTAATCCGTTACAGCGGAAATATCGATCTATATATCCTTGGATCCGATATACAAACCAGAGAGAAGTTTAAAAAGAATATTTCTTTTCCATCATTTACTTCAAAGTTTCATCAGTATCTGGTCACTTCCTTTATTATTATCATTACAGCATTAATCTTTTTTCTTTTAACGGATTATATTGGTTATCAGGTAGTTTCATTTGCATTGTTGTTCGTTGTATCAATCCTTGCATTTTTCTTTGGCCGTGGACCTATCTTGCTCGCTGCAACTTTAAGTGCAATGATCTGGGATTATTTCTTCATCCCTCCTCCGTATACCCTGCATGTTGACCGGCCAGAGGATATGCTGATGCTTATAATGTTCTTTATAATTGCACTGCTGAATGGAGTACTGACTTCAAGAATAAAAATCCAGGAGATGAAGATAAGAGTACGTGAAGAGAGGACAAATGCTCTGTACCAGCTGACTAAGGAACTCTCCACAGCAACAGGTGTCGAGGAGGTGCTTAGTATTGCTAAAAACGATATATCGAAATATTTTAAACTCAGGAGCCGGATCCTGCTGAGAAATGAATCAAACCAGCTTGATTTCAGCTCTCAGAATGACAAGGAAATACATCTTTCCGGAAACGATTTGAGCGTTGCTTCATGGACTTTCCAACACTCTGCTAAAGCAGGAAAAAATACGGATACATTGCCATCCTGCAACTTTACTTTTTATCCACTGAAAGGAAATCAAATGAACTTGGGGGTTATTGCAGTCCAACAGGTGAAGATTTTTACCCAGGGTGAGGAACAGTTCTGGGAGGCATTTATTTCCCAGATATCCGGAAAGCTTGAGAGGGAATTCCTGCGCAATATGGCAAGACAGGCTTTTCTATTGACAGAATCCGATAAACTCTATAAAACTCTTTTCAATTCAATATCACACGAACTAAGGATCCCTGTTGCAACTATTATGGGTGCTTCAGATTCATTGCTTTCAACACATCATCCTTTTGAAGTACAGAATGAACTCTCGCAGGAAATATTTAAAGCCTCAAAAAGATTAAATCGACTGATCGAAAACCTGCTCAATATGTCGCGACTCGAAAGTGGACGGATCACTCCGTTACTTGACTGGTGCGATATTCATGATCTTATTAACAAAGTTGCTGAGAATCTCAGGGATGAATTAGCTCCGTTCAACCTTCATATTGTTATTCCCGACGATATGCCATTTGTAAAGATTGATTTTGGCTTAATGGAGCAGGTGCTTCATAACCTTTTATATAACGCAACCCAATATGCATTGGGTTCAGAAAATTTGCGAGTCAAAGCATTTTTCGACAACGGATTTCTTACTCTGCAGGTAATGGACAGAGGACCAGGCTTCCAAAGAAATGAACTGCCTCTGATATTTAATAAGTTCTACAGAGTTGAGGGCTCAAAAGCAGGAGGTACCGGTTTGGGTCTTTCCATTGCAAAAGGTTTCGTTGAAGCCCACAAAGGTACAATTGCTGTTGAGAACAGGCAGAACGGCGGAGCCAAATTCACAATTAAGATACCAACTGAAATCCTTCAGGAAGAAATAAATTGAGTATGGATCAAAATGCAAATTTTCAAGAGCTGATATTAATTATTGACGACGAAGTACAGATTCGACGTTTATTGGAAATTACTCTTTCCTCTGAAGGGTATAAAATTACTGAAGCCGCAACAGGGAAGGAAGGATTAGTGGCCGCTGCCACTCATAACCCTTCCCTGATTATCCTCGATCTGGGATTACCCGATGTTGATGGGTCTGAATTGCTGAAAAAACTAAGGGAGTGGTTTCATAAACCAATAATCATCCTTTCAGTCAGAAATCTTGAGGCAGACATTATAGAGGCACTCGACAACGGGGCAGACGATTTTCTTGCTAAACCGTTCAGAACAGGTGAGCTCCTTGCCCGTGTAAGATCAGCGTTAAGAAAAAGACAGGTTGCCAGTGAAATTCCATTTCTGACTTTCGGATCACTAACAATTGATCTGCCAAACCATATTGCTCGCAAAAACGGGGAAATAATTAAGCTTACCTCCACTGAATTTTCACTGCTTGCACTCCTGGCACAAAACTCCGGTAGAGTCCTGACTCACCAAAGTATTCTGAAAGAGATTTGGGGATTCGGATACATTGGTCAGACCCAGTACCTCAGAGTTTTTGTGGCGCAGCTCAGAAAGAAAATAGAAGATGATCCGTCAAAACCAAAGCTGTTGTTGACCGAATCTGGAATCGGGTACAGGTTTCAGGAGTAGGGGTGTGTGGTGCGAGGTGTGCGGCTTGCGGCGTGAGACTTGCGGAAGTCAGGTAAGCTGAGTAAAAAGGCTAAGTACTTTTGGTGATCTGGAGGAATCAGAATCTGTAGCCGAGTCTTAATCCCATTGTTACTGAAGGTGAATAGCTTATACCCTTTTTCACATCAACATCCTTCATCATAGCTTTGATGTCATATCCCGCAGGTTTAATTAATCTGTCAATTTTAGGATCAAATTCAAGATGGGAATCATTGATAAACCTGATTCGATAACCAAGACCGAAATAAATATCAAAACAGAAATGATTTACAAGCTTCTTCTGAAGACCAATAAGGAGATTTACTCCGAAAATGTTCTTTCTGACAGCAAAATCGTCATTTTTGACCAGAAGGCTGTCCTCCCCTGGATGATAGGATATTGAAGAATTATGTGAATCCCTTTTATAAAAAACATTGGCCGCCAGATATAGCCCATTCAGCACAGTCTTTATTTCCTCATAGCCAAAAGATTTAGGCATATAGTATCTTACCTCTGATTTTATCCTGAACCCAAAACCATTGATAAATGATGTATCAGCATTTTCAAGAAAGCTCCGCCTGTATCTTATCCCTGCCTCATTATATATGGAGAATCGTTCACTTAGACTTTTTTCATATCCGGCCTGGATTGCCGGAAAACTAACGTCATCAACAAGTGAAAGCGGACTGAATTTTATGTTCTGTTTTTCGTACTGACTAAAGGTTGTTAAAGAAAAACCCAGTAAAAGTGCTGACAAAAGCAAAAATCTGATGGAGTCCTTCATGGTATATTAATCTGACAAAACTTCAGAAGCTAAATTAACTCTATTTTCTGAAAAACTGTACCTCACCTCCAGGATTGACTTTTCATTTTATTTAACTATAATTGTGTGTTAACGATGTAATTAAAGATATGTATGGAACAATCAGTCACTTCTAAAATATCTCAGGAACCAGAAAAACAAATAGGAAATGTAGCAGATGCCTCTTGTCATACCCGCAGGATACCTCTCTGGCTGGTTTTGCTGGATAATATACCGACTCTCCTTCTTTTCATTCTTGGAGTTTTGATTATTTACGGCTTGTCACCTCTTTTTTCGATATTGTTCGGTGTATATACTCTTTTCAGTGTGGTATGGTTCTGGGGAAAGATCTGTCCCTATTGCCATCATTATGGAACTTATGCATGTCCATGTGGTTACGGAGCCATTTCTCCAAAGTTCTTCAGTAGAAAAGATAGTAAATCCTTCAAAAAGGTATTCAGGCGTAATCTTGTTATTGTCTTCCCCAACTGGTTTGTCCCTTTTGGAGTTGCGTTATATCTGTTGCTTACACATTATACGACTTATTTACTGGTATTAACAATTATCTTTTCTGTTATAGGATTTATCATCATACCATTTATTTCCAAAGAAGTAGGCTGCAAGAACTGCGAGATCAGAGACGATTGTCCCTGGATGGCGATCAATACGAAGAAAGACTAAAAGTCAGGAGCGAGAATCGCAAACTGAATAAAATTACTCGAAAGGCCTCGGTCGGAGCAGACTCTCCCGGGAAGGGATCTTTTCTGTAATTCAACTCCCCTCATGCATCAGCTTCATTGAAATTGTTTCAACAGGTAATAGTGCCTTTTTGTAAAATCAAAATGAAATAAATTAATTTTGCATATGGCAATCATAAATCTTAATTGCACTTCGTTTTGAATGAAGATCATTATTCTCTGAGATGAAACATACAATAATTATTCTGGTACTAATAGCAATCTTTATTGATATCTATTCGCAAAATGCAGTAAACAATCAGGAGCCAAAAGGTATGAAGTTTGTCCCGATGGGTTCCTTTCGTACAATCCTTAGAAATGTTTCCCAGCAAAAGGAAACATTAGTGTCAGTTGAACCATTCTGGATGAGTAACGAGATAACAAACAAAGAATTCAGGGAATTTGTGACATGGGCCAGGAATAATCAGGATAAAAGCCTCTATGAAACTTTATTTGTAAGGGAGAAGAAAATGGATCCTGTGGCATTGATTGAAAAGGATACAATTTATATGCGAGTCAGCCCCATTGAGGTTTCCTCTTTCTTTGGGACCATTATCGATGATACATCAATGGAAAAGGAAAATAATGAAATCAAAAACTATTATAATGATCCTGAATATGACGATTTTCCTGTGGTAGGTGTCTCATTTAAAATTGCCAGATATTACTGCCTGTGGAGAACAACACTGGAGAATGATTCACTCCGGAAAAAAGGATTGCCGTCTATCCAGGCATACAGGCTGCCTTATGAAACTGAGTGGGAATATGCAGCTCAGAAAATACGAAAAGTCCCTTCAGAGACACTGAAGAGATTACATAAGGTGAACGAAGGCTCACCGGATGATTTTGGAGTTTTTGGTCTTGATGATAATGTCTCGGAATGGGTAATCACTTCTCCCGGTCTTACACCTGTCATTAGGGGTGGATCATGGAACTCCGGATCAAATGTTTCATACAGACAGGAGAGTGATATTAACTTTAAGGATGCTTCAACCGGTTTCAGAATTGTTCGTTCTTTTATTTCAGGATTGGGTGGAATTGGAAGGATACGGTGAGAGGAAGCTAAGAGCATGAAGCGTAGAGCGTAGAGCGGAGAGAACAACTTGTTGCATTCTTCAAGCACCCAGCATCCAGCACCAAGCATCTTTTTTCCGACTTCGGGCTTCGGGCTTCGGTCTTCCAACTGTTTTCAGGCTAAATATTAAAGAATGAGGGATAAAAGATTCATTACTATTCACAGGGGCGGAACCTTAACTAATGAAAACCATATTCTGCTTATAATATGGTCGTGTCAATGCGTGGAAAGGATTCTGCATCTGTTAGATAGTAATCCAGACTTCAGGGTGGTCAACTCCATAGTTATTGCAAAACAATGGGCTGATGGGAAAGTATCTACCGGTGAGGCAATGAAGGTTGCGAGGTCAGCCCATGCAGCAGCGAGGGAAAAAAGCGACCAGGTAGAAGTTGCAGTGGCAAGGGCAGCAGGTCATGCCGTAGCTACAGCCCATATGGCTGATCATGCTTTGGGAGGAGCGATGTATGCTCTTAAAGCAGTGGGGCTTTCAGGAGGTGATGTAATGGAAGAAAGGGAGTGGCAGAATGAACTGCTGCCTGAACAAATAAAGGAACTTGTTTTAGAAACAAGAAAACTAAAAGAAAAATCATTCAGACTTAATTAATTCTCAGAAATAAACAGAAAATTATTTACTTACAGTCTTCCCAGATCTCTTTATACTTATCTCAATATCTTCAGTCTTGTCCTCTTCGCCCTTGACCTAACTTCTTATCTCATAATCTCGCACCCTTACTTTCAGGTACCAGCAGTACTTTCCCGGCAGACATATTGGAAAGGTAAGTATCAACAGCCTCCTGTGCATGATCCAGTGGGAACCGTCCCTGTACCTTTATTGTAAGGTCAGTGCTCATTAGCTTGCTCACATCACGCAGGTTGATAATGTTTCTTATAAGCCCACTTTCCTTTGTCTTATTACCCAAATAGAATCCTGAAATTTTTATATCGTTATCAATCAGGCTTCTTGGATTAAAATGAATACTCTCTTCACCAGAGAGATTCCCATATATCACAACTGAGCTTCCTCTGGGTAATACTTCTGTCATTTTCCCAAGCAGATAGCTGCAGACTGAGTCGAACAGGATCGTTGCCTTCAGTTTTTCAGCAGATTCTCTGAGTCGGTTTATGAAATCAGGATCAGAACAATCAAGAACATATGCTGAACCGGATATCTCCAGCATTTCTGCCTGTTTTCTATTTCTGACCAGGTTAATTACAGGTATGCCACGTTTTTTACCAATAAGTTCGACCATTCTTCCGAGGGAACTGGCAGCAGCATTATTTATCAGTGCCTTATGGTTTTCTTTTTCCACAATTTCAAAGAAGCCAAGTACGGTCAGCGGATTTACAAGTGACATCGATCCCTGTTCATCGGAAACCTTTTTCCTGAGTGGAAAGCACATACCGGCCTTGGTTACCAAATACTCTGACCATGTCCCACTGTTATGATGTGATGATGAGCATGCAACCCGTTTCCCAGCCAGGAGACCGGGTAAAAGTCCTTGTCCTGAAGCAACCACTATTCCACTTCCTTCAAGACCTGGTATTACTGACAAGATATCCGCCGGGTCAGAAATCCTTTTTAATCCCGCTATGTCAGATGGATTGACCGGAGCTGCCAGTATCTTAATCAGGACTTCACCTTTTGAAGGCTGTGGAACCGGGACTTCTCTGGTAATAAATGGTCCTCCTTGTTTTTCAAGGAAAACGGCTTTCATTGTTTTTGGTATAGTATTTTCCTGTGCCTTCATTTGTTTTTTATTGGTTGTATGATATTTAAAAAATTTATCATTTTTATAAGAATCCGCTTCAAATTTTTATCTGAAAGTGTATCGTTATTGTATCGTCCAAAATTATTCCAAGCTTCAGCAAGTTCAAAAAAATTACCGATATATCTGAATCGTTAATGCCGATTCTCCTATAATAATTTTAGATTCAGGTCTGCATTTTCATTATACAGTTGCTTCTGGCTTATAAGAAGGCAAACTTAACTGTATGCAAATATGTATGTAGAAATAAAAAACCGCTTGTAATTATTTGATTTACAAGCGGCATTTAAATTTTTTGGCGGAGAAAGAGGGATTATCCGCTAACTGGCGGATGATCCCATTGGGGGATGCATAAAACGCCACTGATAAGTCCGCCCTACAGGCGGTTTTTTGTTTTATTCAAAGTCTTCACCATTATCATGGTTCAGCCTTTTCATAAAACAAAAATCCCGCAGCGAGCTGCGGTTGACCATAAAGTTAACTGATTGTCTGTTGGGATTATCCGCCAAATTGCGGATGATCCCGTTGTGGGATGCTTCAAAGTACTCTGATCAGTTCTCCCTTCGGTCGGTTTTTGTTTTATTCAAAGTCTTCACCATTATCATGGTTCAGCCTTTTCATAAAACAAAAATCCCGCAGCGAGCTGCGATTGACTATAAAGTTCACTGATTGTCTATTGGGATTATCCGCCAAATTGCGGATGATCCCGTTGTGGGATGCTTCAAAGTACTCTGATCAGTTCTCCCTTCGGTCGGTTTTTGTTTTATTCAAAGTCTTCACCATTATCATGGTTCAG
>JAHEYW010000118.1 GCA_023251395.1 Bacteroidales bacterium | reverse complement strand
ACCTTAAATGCTATCCAGGGCTTATCAACTGTTTTCATATATTCCATGGTTTTTACAGGGAATAAGTCAAACATATTGTCATGGATCTTATTGTGTTCTGCGTATACCTTTGTGTCAACACTGAATTCGACTCTTTCATCAACCGGGTGAGCAGACCAGTAATTGTCATTATGGAACGTTTTAACATAAAAGTCCACTGGGATCTTAAGCTTTTCACAAGCCTTGATCACTTCAATTGAATGAGCACCCATTCCGGCCATAAGACCTTGCTTTTTGATATACTCTATCGCCTTTGCAAGCTGATCAGCTTTACCATCTCTGACATATCTGTCGCCTTCAGCTCCCTGAATATAAAGAGCATTTGCTCCGTTGCCAATTGCTTTATCAATATCCCCGAAGAAATTTTCAGGTTTTAAATATGTCTGGCAGATAGTCTTCATCTTACCATTGTACATTCTCACATATTTATGGTAAAACGGGAAATCAGGATTCTGGATAAATGTCGCATCTACCCCGGCCATTTCAGCAAGTTGAAATGTTTCAATTACCTTTTCTTCAGTATTATAAGCTTTGAAAAGAGTATTTGCATATAATAGATCACGGGCATGAGCGTAACCGCTCATCATATTACAACCCATTATCATCCTGCTGATATTCATTTCCCCCAGTTTGCCCTTTGGCAGAACACCTTTAAGTTCACTTACTTTTTTAACCTCAACCCTGATTAATGATGCACCTGAAACTGCATCGGGTTTTGTTTCGGAATATTGTTTGATAAATACTCCTCCGAATCCCGCAAGGAATGGAAGACCGGCAAGCCCCTTTAATAATTCACGCCGGGTATTTCTTTCATGAACTATTTTATCACTGGAAAGAATAGGATCGGACTTTACCACCCTTTTTACTTTTTTCCGATGTCTGACAATATCAAGTCCAAAAAACTCCCCTGATTGTGTAAATGCAAGAATAAGCAGGGCGAAAAGCTCAATGAGATTTTTGTTTACAATAAGGTAATTACCTTCAGCTAATGCACCGTATGTGTAACCTACAAATGGAGGATAGGCGAGATAGTACATAAGAAGCATACAAGCACCGCACCATGATGCAACTCTGGTGAAGAGCCCAAGTATAAGTGCAATTCCTATTAGAGTTAATCCATAGCTGTTTGAATAATTGATTACAGCCAGAATCGTATCATCCGAGGCGAGCCATCTGAACAGATCACCCATTATCCATCTCGATCCTTCCAGAAATGCCCTGGCACTCCATGTCGGATCCAGAAGCTTAATAAGTCCTTCGTAAAGAAAATGCCAGCCAATGACAATTCTCAGGAGAGCAAAGAAGGCAGGAACCAGTTTATTCTTAAAAGTTACATATATCATCGTGTGAAACTTTAAATATCTAATGATTCGACGCCTATGGCCTGTCGCCTTTATCTAATACAGGCTTTTATGGCATTCCGAACAATTACTTTCCTTCCATGCTGTACCTACATCAACAGGATGGACAAATTCGAGAGATTCTCTTACATTGGTAAGCTGGATCTTTGAAGGATTTCCCTGACCCAGTATTGAATGGCAGAGATTGCAACTTTTGCTTATCACCTTTCCTGATTCAGATTTAAATGAGTCATTATGGCACCTGAAGCAACCTTCCGACTCAAGATGTCCTATATGTTCAGGGTACCTGTCATAGGTCACCTTCATCACCGGAAATGTGTTTTGAGAAAAGCCCTTCTGGATACTTTCAATAGCTGCATTTATCAAACTGGTGTTCTTTTCATAGAAGGCAGGATAACTGTTTTTGTAAAATGAAGTAAGATTATCCCTGATAGCCATAAATGCACTATCCTTGCTGCCAAATTTCTCTTTGAGGATATCCATAGTTTCCTTTTTGATGTAAGGAATATTCTTTGAAATATCACCGTCAATCATTGCTTTGTCGAAATAGACTGCTGGTGATTTATAATTATGTGATGGCCTGTTATGGCAATCTATGCAATCCATTGTCCTGTGCTCAGCAGAGGCTATTGTGCTATCTGTTACAGGGTTATTGGAATCTTTGTAAATAGTGATCTCTCCAGTAATCTTGTTTGTATACCTTACATAGGAGATTTTTTCCCGTTTATCATTCTCGGAAATATACTGGATGTCGACAGCCGGGTTAATGTGCCAGTGAATACCTTCCTTCAGGCCGCTGATATTATATTCTGATCCCACCTTCATTTGAAGAATTACATCCCATTCTGTATTTAAGGAATCTGTCATAAAATATTTATTTGTCTGCAATGTCCGTGCGTAGAACTTCTGTGGCCAATGACATTTTAAGCATGTTTCACTTGCAGGCCTTAAATCGTGAAGTGGGGTCTCAATTGGTCTTGGATAAGTATTTGTAAGTACAGCATATACCTGATGTAAACCGGATAACTTTGATTTAACATACCAGTCAGCTCCGGAACCCACATGGCACTCAACGCAGGTAACATTTGCATGAGGTGATTTCTGGTAAGCAGTATGCTCTGGTTCCATTACCTGATGACAGAGCTTACCACAAAAATCGACCGATTCAGTAAAATGGTAAGCCTCGAAACTTCCATAAGTTGACAGAAAGAGAATAATTATTGTGGCAATTGTAAATACTGTAAAAGCGTTCCTGTGCCGAATATCATTCAGATCAATTATAGGAAGTCTTAATTTTCCCTTCTCTGAGTCCCTTCTTTGTTTTCTCCTCCTTGCTATCATACCTACCGGGATCATCAGCAACCCGAGAATCATAAAGCCGGGAAGAATGATATATATGAACAACCCCAGATAAGTATTTCCTTTATTGAAAATTGTGGAGATAATAAACAGGAATATTATTATCACAAAATTTATCAGAGCAATAATTGAACCGATAATAGACAACCAGTTCTTAGACGATTCCGGCAGTTTCATAGTCACAGGTTTTTCAGGATTAGTAAAAGTATGTATTTTTTCTGTTTTAACTGCCCTCGCAACAGATGTTTTTGGACAGATGATAAATCCTATTTTGATGCGCTATCGAGCTTTTTCAGTATGGAGAATATAAATGTGGCTGCAAGCAGGCAGCATACGATGAATACCAGCCAAAGTTGCCATAGTTCTACCCGGTCCCACATAATAGTGCCTACAAACAGCAGTTTGTTTCCTACTGCAGTTGCAAGAAGCCAGCCACCCTGCATTAGCCCCTGAAATCTTGATGGCGCTACCTTGGAAACAAACGAAAGCCCCATCGGACTGAGAAAAAGTTCAGCTACTGTCAGAATGAGATAACTGCTTATGAGCCAGTAAGTCGAAACTCTTTCAGCATCTGCAACGGGTTTACCAGCCAGTGCATGTGGTGATGTGAGTTTCACTGATGCTATCATCACCAGAATAAACCCAACAGACGCAATTACCATACCAATACCTATCTTCTTCGGAGTTGAAGGCTCTTTGCCCTTATTATTGAGCCATGTGAAAATCCCCATAACAAGAAATGTGAGAGATACAATAAAAAGGGGATTAAATGACTGGAATATTTCAGGTGATATGGAATTCTTTGCACTGAATGTTGTAAATAATTTTGAAAGAAGTCCTGTCGGATCTATACCTGCTGTGAAGAAAAATATAAGCCAGATTGCTGTAATGGATAATATACTTCCAAGTATTCTGGTACTCATTATGGATCTCTTTCTTAATATCAGGAAGAGACCTGCTATTAATCCTATTACAGAAAGCAATGATGGCATTGTGAAAAACAGATTAGTTATCGGATCAACCTGTTTTACAGTATAGTCCCTTGCAAATAATGTAAGTGTGAGACCATTCTGATGAAAAGACATCCAGAAGAAAATAACAACCAAAAATACCAGTATAAGAGCCGAAACCCTGGGATATTCCTCCTTTCTTGCTGTCAGAAGCATCCATGTAATAAAGCCTGCAAGCAAACCAAAGGCCATTCCGTTGGCAACAACTTTGATGAACTCACTCTTTGTTGCCCACATAAGGATGAAGCTAATGATTATACCTGCACCAATAAGGACACCAATGGAAGAAATAAAGTGTTTGCTGTTAAACTGAATTTCAGATTTCTGGTCTTTAGCAGCTTTCTCTTTATTCGGCAGGAACTTATTAAAAAATATATATACAAGAAGTGATATGACCATTGCTCCTGCAGCAATCCCAAAAGCATAATTATATCCTTTTGCAAAAACCTCAAGATATTTGTTAGCAAATGCAGTAAGATCGGTTACAGGTCCTGTCAGACTGACAGTGTTTGCAAGTAGTTGTAATTGAGCTGTATCTGTCAATTGACCATTGATCATCTGGTGGCATAATGCGGGCAGAGACCCGTCATGGGCAAATCCATTTACCTTCAACCACCAGTTCCTCATTGCAGAGGCAGCAAATGGCGCAAAGAATGCGCCTATATTTATACCCATATAAAAGATCATGAAAGCAGAATCCCGTAATTTTGAATATTTCGGATCATCATACATCTGACCAACAACTGCCTGCAGATTTCCTTTGAAAAGACCATTTCCGAAAGCTATTGTAAAAAGTGCAATGAGAGTAAAAGCAAGAGGCATTCCTGGTACGGCCATAAGCAGGTAACCTGCAAACATTATTACGATACCGAAAAGAATGACTGTTTTATATTTCCTGGTTGAATCAGCAAGAATCCCACCTACGAGGGCCAGAGCGTAGATGCTGAAATAGAACCAGCTATATATATCACCAGCCTTTTCAGCGGCCAATCCATATTTTGCCTGAAGAAACAGCACCAGGATCGCCATCATTGTGTAAAAACCGAAACGCTCTCCCATATTCGCAAAAAAGGCAACTAGCAGGCCTTTTGGATGATTTTTAAGCATGTGGTATGTTTTTAATGGTTAGTAATTAGGTTATTCAGTTGCAGTTCCTCAATGAATAAGTAAAATATTAACAGTTGAATTCTGAGGTCCGGAAACAAATATATTAATCTTTTTGATTTTGGATAATTTTACCTGTCATATATAAGGTCTTCCCCAAACATTTTTTATTAATGCCGGAAGATTATAAATTTGTATTGTCTAAATATCACTGATGAAAATATTCTCTGGCAATCAGATAAGGTTTATTGATAATTATACAATTGAAAATGAACCTGTAAAATCCATCGATCTGATGGAACGGGCAGCTTATAAATTGCTGGAATGGATTTTGGCTAACTTTGAAAGACCTGCACACTTTTTAATATTTGCAGGACCTGGCAATAATGGAGGAGATGGACTGGCTTTAGCCAGGCTGTTAAATGAAAACAGGTATGGTGTTGAAGTGTTTTTTATTTCTGCAGGGAATGAGACATCTCAGGACTGGAACTCTAATTCTGAACGCATCAGAATGTCGCCGGAAATTAAATTTACCGTTGTCACCAGCCAGGATAATTTCCCTGCAATTTGTTACAACGATGTTATTATTGATGCAATTTTCGGCTCGGGATTAACCAGGCCAGTTGAAGGGCTTGTTGCTGATATCATTAGAAGGATAAACACTACAGGAAACACTGTTATCTCAGTGGATATACCTTCGGGACTCTTTACTGAAGACAATAGCAAAAATGATCATGATAATATAATCAGGGCAACTCATACTCTCACTTTCCAGTTTCCAAAATTGTGCTTTCTTTTTGCGGAAAATTATTGTTTTACAGGAGAATGGCATGTTCTTCCAATCGGACTTCATCCAGGCGCAATAAGAGACGTCCCTTCTCCGTATTATCTTATAGAAGGGTCAGACTACGGAAGCCAGTTTATAAGAAGGAAAAAACATGATCATAAAGGAATGTTCGGTCATGGTCTTCTTGTAGCAGGATCTGCAGGGAAGATGGGGGCTGCTGTCCTTGCTTCAAAAGCAGCTCTGAGGACAGGCATCGGCCTTCTGACCTGCAGGTTACCTTCAGATGGGAGAAATATTTTGCATACTTCGGTACCAGAAACGATGATAAACTCAGATGAAAATAGCATACATGTATCGAAGTTACCATCTCTTGAACCTTTTAATTCTGTTGGAGTAGGACCAGGGCTGGGAAAACATGAAGACACTTTCATAATGATGGATAAGCTTTTTGCAAAGTGCAGTTTACCGTTAGTTATTGATGCTGATGCAATTAATATTATTTCGGAACACAGGAAACTGATTGAAGACATGCCAGCTGGGACTATCTTGACTCCTCATCCAAAAGAATTTGAACGACTCGCAGGAAAAACATCAGACAGTTATTCCCGACTTTACCTGCAGATGGCTTTCGCAGAGAAATATAAATGTATTGTCGTTCTGAAAGGAGCCTATACCTCAATTGCTCTGCCAGACGGACGGGTTTATTTCAATAGTACCGGAAATCCTGGAATGGCAACGGCCGGAAGCGGTGATGTGCTTACAGGAATGATACTATCACTTCTGGCACAAGGGTATTCTCCTGAAGATGCTTCAATAAAAGGTGTTTATCTCCATGGTCTGGCAGGTGATTTTGCTGCTAAGGAAAAAGGCTATGAATCGATGATCGCATCGGATATAATTGACAATATCGGAAATGCTTTTAATTTTGTCAGGTCAAATAGTTATTAAAGCTCAATGCATAATTCCGGTTGTTGGACTCTATTCTTCAGACTATCAATTAATAAAGTGCAAAATATGAAATTCAGGATATATCAGGCTTTTTTTCTGCTCGTGATCTTTGTTGCATCCTCATGTTATACAAAAAAAGCGGCTGTAGAGCCATCAAAAAGGATCTTCCCTGTAAGTGACACTGTTCATATCAGGGACGGAAGTATTATTTATGGACTGCCATTAACTGTACTTAATATTGAGATTGTAATTGAAAAACGTATAGAGAAACAGGGACCATACTCAAGATTTGCAAATGACCTTCTGGGAATAAAAGATATAATTACTCAGGACAAGGAAACATGGTCAATTACAAGCCTTGGAATAAATTCAACTTCGGAACTTGACCCTTCAGAGCTGTATGTGATTGAGACAAATTCCATTTTCCAGACCAATGCATTAAGGCTTAAAAAGGAGGGCCTTATTTTAGATCTTAATCCTGAGATTTATGAAAAGCCAGAAGACGATGGAGCCAGGAAAAAAACTGCGGACCTGCGGAAAGGTTTCTTTGATATGGGGTCTGATGAATATTTTATTAACCAGAGCGATACTGCGTTCAGACTGGTAAAGCTTGATACTTCCTTCATTAAGATTCCGTATCTTGTTGAGAAGAAAAAGCAGCTTTCAATTGATCAGCTTGCAGAAAGAGCTGCAAAGTCCCTGCTTGAATTAAGGGATGGAAGGCACCTGTTATTATCCGGTGAAGCCAATGTATTTCCGCAAGATAAATCCCCGCTTGATGAGATCAACAGGCTCGAAAGAGAATATCTTGCCCTCTTCGCAGGTAAAATTTGGACAGAATCAAGAACTTTAACATTCACCCTTATCCCACAAAAGAATATGGCTGGAAACACTGTCCCGATTTTCAGGTTCTCACAAGAGGCAGGAGTGATAGATATAAACAATAAAACAGGTGTTCTTGTGAATATCCAGTTTGTACCGGGTATAAAGACTAAAGACCTGACAGTGATCGCATCATCTAAAACTCCAAATGAAAATTCGCAGGGGTACGATAAATTGTATTACAGGATGCCTCAAGTAGTTACTATTAACCTGAAGAGAGGTGAAGATAACCTGTATTCAACAAGGAAGCTTATTTATCAGTTTGGAAATTTAATGCAGCTGCCTTCAAACTACATTATCGGAAAATAGGCTATGCTCTAACCTCTTCGCTCTGTACCCCACACCCAAATTTCTACTCTCCACGCTCTACGCTCTACGCCCTACGCCCTACGCTCTACGCTTTACGCTCTACTCTACTCTACTCTACTCTACGCTACTTCACTTTCCCTTTAAACCCTTTCTGAAATTCCTGGAAAGTCTGTTTTTCGTATGCCTTGTCAGAAAAATATGATAAGATCGGCTCCATTTCCTTTGCGTCGCGGTAGCCAGGTACCGGAGTAAGAAGTTGTCCCTTTTCATCCATAAATACAACAGTGGGATAGGAGAGCTGTCCTTTCAGAAGTGCAACCGCGAGCTGATGTGCTGCACCTGATTTTCCGTCGTTTATGAATTTCTGACCATGAAAAGATACAGGATCCTTCCCCTCTGCATTGAATTTAACAGCATGGTATTTGTTAGAAAGAATATCTACAATTACAGGATTGGAGAATGTATTTTGATCCAGTCTTTTACACCATATACACCAATCGGTAAAAGCATCAATAAATACTGGTTTTGGATCGGTTTTTAACAGATTATCCAATTCAGAAATTGAATGCCATTTTATCTTCTCCTTTTGTGAAAAGGATACCGAATAGATGGAAATTATGAATATCGAAAGAAGAATTACTCTTTTCATTGGCTATTGGTAAAGTATAACATTGGTTGCAAATAAAATCATTAATTTATTTTTCCCCAAATTGAATTGATCATTATTTAATTTTAACAATTATACCATAAAATGGTTCTGAATAAAGCACTTTTTTTTTGTTTGAAAATTAATTAACTACATTCAGCCTCTTAAAATCGCCAAAAGAAAATAAATATGGGTACTATTACAAATACTCTTCGTGATTCAAAAACTGCTCGGTGGACAGCATTGACAGTAGTCTCTTTCACAATGTTCTGTGGTTACTACATAACTGATGTAATGGCTCCTTTGAAGCCAATGCTTGAGAAGGAACTACTCTGGAACAGCACCGAATATGGTTTCTTTACCAGTGCATATGGATGGTTTAATGTTTTCCTTTTGATGCTCATTTTTGGAGGGATTATCCTCGATAAAAAAGGCGTCAGGTTCACAGGAAATATGTCAACAATAATTATGGTGGCAGGAACGACGCTCAAATATTGGGCAATTTCGACTCATACTTTAGATGGATTACATATTCTGGGTATGAAAGCTCAGCCGGTTGTAGCCGCTGTAGGATATGCAATATTTGGAGTAGGGTGTGAAGTAGCCGGTATTACTGTGTCAAAGGTCATAGTTAAATGGTTCAAAGGTAAAGAGATGGCACTGGCGATGGGCCTTCAGTTGGCTACTGCCCGCCTAGGAACTGCTCTGGCGTTATTTGCCTCTTACCCCGTGGCGGTTTGGATGGGAGGGGTTGCTAAACCCGTATTTCTTGGACTTATAATGATATGTATCGGGATGATTTCATATTTCCTTTACTGTATTCAGGATATTAAACTTGATAAATCAGTTGCTGCAGAAGCTCTAAACTCAGGATCTGAAGAAGAGGAGTCGTTTAAATTGGCAGATATGTGGCAAATCATTAAAAATAAAGGCTGGTGGTATCTTGCAATATTATGCGTGCTGTTCTATTCTGCCGTATTTCCGTTTCTGAAGTATGCTTCCGACCTCATGGTCAATAAGTTCGGAGTCGATCCTCTGGTTGCAGGAACCATACCTTCCCTGCTTCCTTTTGGCACAATACTTCTGACTCCGCTTTTTGGCAGCCTTTATGACCGCAAAGGAAAAGGTGCCACACTGATGATAATTGGTGCAATTCTGATAATTCTGGTTCATGCATTATTCACTGTTCCCTTTCTCAGTTTTAAGTCCGCTGCGGTGGTACTAATCATCATTCTTGGTATCGGGTTTTCCCTGGTCCCATCTGCAATGTGGCCGTCTGTACCTAAGATCATTCCTGAAAAGCAATTGGGATCAGCATATGCACTGATTTTCTGGGTTCAGAACTGGGGCCTGATGGGGGTTCCTGCTCTCATAGGTTGGGTCCTTGATAAATATTGTATATCGGGAACAAGACTTATGGATGGTGTGAGTGTCCCGAATTATAATTACACGATCCCGATGATCATCTTCACCTG
>JAHEYW010000316.1 GCA_023251395.1 Bacteroidales bacterium | reverse complement strand
TTATCTCCTTTTTCTGCTTCCTTGAACATTTGTGCACCACCCGCCCCGCAGCATAAAGCGAAACTCTCATGGCGGTCCATCTCCACTAAATTGCCCGTAATATTCTTCAGGATCGATCTTGGTGCATCATAAATGTCGTTTGCCCTTCCAAGATAACATGGGTCATGATAGGTAACCCTGACATCCTTAAATGACCTTTTTGCCAGCTTCAGCTTCCCTTCAGACATATATTTCTCGAGAAACTGCAGATAATTGAGCACTTCATAATTTCCGCCAAGGTCGGGGTATTCATTCTTAAAAATATTATAACAGTGGGGACAGATTGTGATGATCTTTTTTACCTCGTACATTTTGAATATCTCTATCACCTGCAAAGCCTGCATCTGATATAGCATCTCATTCCCCGCCCTTCTTGCAGGATCACCTGTGCAGGTTTCTTCCTTCCCCAGAACAGCATAACTGATCTTCAGATGCGTCAGTATTTTAGTGAATGCCCTTACTACTTTTTTATATCTGTCGTCAAATGCACCTGCACAACCTACCCAGAACAGGTATTCCGGTTTCTCACCTTTTGCAAAGAGATCCGATATAATAGGTACTTCTATCTTTCTGGTTTCCATTTCTATATTTTTATTTCAATATCTTTTGTCCAGTTGAGTCTGTCCTCAGCAGAATACTGCCATGGGGCACCATTATTTTCGATATTGTTAAATACAGCTTTCAGTTCCCCTGGTGCTGACGCCTCCTCCATGACCAGATATCTTCTCATATCGACAATCAGTGTCGGATGATTAATATTGATGGGACATTCTTTGGCACAGGCATTACAGGTAGTACATGCCCAGAGTTCTTCCTCTGAAATATAATCTCTGATCAGAGATCTGTTATCATTAAAATCCCTACCGTTCTTAACCATTAAAGGACCTTTTTCTTTCATCCTGGCCCGCAGATCCATCATAATTTTACGTGGAGAAAGCTTTTTTCCTGTAAGGTTAGCCGGGCATACCGAAGTGCATCGTCCACATTCGGTGCAGGAAAGAGAATCAAAATAATTCTTCCAGATAACATCTTCAGCATCTTTTACTCCAAAACGTTCAACAGGAGTATCAGCTGGTGCAGCTGCGAATGCAGTATCGGGGTTCATCATCAGCTTTACTTCACGGGTCACATTATCCATATTGGTCAGTTTACCAAGTGGTTCAAGCCTTGTTAGAAAGACGTTCGGCACTGACATAAAAACATGGAAATGCTTTGAATAAGGAAGAATATTCGCAAATATGAAAATAAGGAGTATATGGGTCCACCAGCAAATCTGGTACTGTCCGTCAAGCATCTGCGGAGAAAGTCCGGAGAAGTATGGTGCAAGCATGCTGCTGACTGGGTAAAGACCCTTGATTTCCTCCCCGGACAATGTTTTTGATCCGACATAGCCAATATTCATACCCAGCAGCGAGATCATCAGAAGAAGAATAATGGACAATGCAATATTTGCATCAATATGTGAAATCTTTTTCATCTCGATACCTTCAAACCTTTTGATATGAAAGAAGAGACGCCTGCTCAGGAAGATTATTATAGATATAGCCACCAGGAAAGCAAAAATATCGCCAGATGCCATAATGATCTTATAAACAACTCCAAGAGGTGCAAGTGCTTTATCACTCCCGGCAAGACCATCAATAACCATTTCTATACTTCCGAAGAGGATAACACAGAAACCCCAGAAGACGAGGGCATGAAAAAAACCGATGACCGGTCTGCGGAATATTTTTGTCTGTCCGAATGCTACTTCAAGCATTACTCCAAATCTTTTCCCGAGATCTTTAACCGGGAACCCGGCTTTTGTAAACCTGAAGAAACTTATTATGCGCCTGATGGTATAGAAAAATACTCCGATTGTAACAAGCAGGACTATAAGGAAAATTATCTGTTTTGTCATTTTCTATATTCCAGTTTTGAGATTCTTGCTTTTATATCAAATGTGATTACATTCTTTGATAACATTTTAACAATGATCGATTTAAATTTTCCTGTAAGATCCATTTTACTTTGCCCCTAAATCCCCTAAAGAGGATTTGTTATAATAATTTATTAGCCCCCCTTCAGGGGGGTTGGGGGGCAATTATTTCTTAATCTCTTTTACTTTATCGACAAGTTTTGGAAGAACTTTGAGTGCATCTCCGACAATCCCGTACTGAGCGACTTCAAAAATTGGCGCATCCTTGTCGGAATTAATAGCTACAATATATTTTGATGAACTGATACCTGCAATATGCTGTGTAGCACCTGAAATACCAACAGCAATATAGAGATTAGGAGCAATAATTTTCCCTGTCTGACCAGTATGTTCTTCATGAGGTCTCCATCCCTCATCGGAAACCGGACGGGAACATGCAGTAGCACCTCCGAGAAGTCCGGCCAGTTCAACAAGCGGTCCCCAGTTATCAGGTGATTTCATACCTCTTCCACCCGATACAACAATATCGGCATCTGTAAGAAGAATTTTGCCGGTCAGTTTCTGAACGTCCTTCACTTCAGTTTTCAACAATGACCCTTCAATACTTATGCTGAGATTTTCGATTGAAGCATTATTTGCTGTTTCAATAAGATCGAAAGAGTTCTGTGCAAGGGTGAGGATCCTGACAGGTGTATGAATTTCCACATGAGCATATGCATTACCTGAATAGGTT
>JAHEYW010000315.1 GCA_023251395.1 Bacteroidales bacterium | reverse complement strand
TTGTCGCAGACACACGGCTCCATAGCAATGGGGAAAGTTGCTAATGTATTTATTACAAAGGAGATACCATCTTATCAGTTTATGCCCTATGCGTTTGGAAGCGACCTTATTGAAACAGTAATACTAAGAGGGAAAGTAGTGAATCAACCTTGATTTACCCTGTGCTCTGTTTGCCCCAACCCCTGAATGTAGACTAATACTCGAATATTCAGTGAATTAACCCCCCTTTAGGGGGGCAGGGGGGCACAAGCTAAGAAGAGGAGCATTTATCAGCAATATAATAATATTTTATGGAGAAAAAGATCATCGAATGTGTACCGAATTTCAGCGAAGGACGGGACATGAACATAATTAACCAGATAACCAGTGTGATAGAATCGGTTGAAGGGGTGAAACTGCTCGATGTCGATCCGGGGAGAGACACCAACAGGACCGTCGTCACCTTTACCGGAAATCCGGATGCGGTTTCCGAAGCAGCATTTCTTTCAGTAAAAAAAGCTTCGGAATTAATAGATATGTCGATGCATCATGGAAAGCATCCGCGTATAGGGGCTACAGATGTATGTCCTTTTATACCTGTTTCGGGGATCACAATGGATGAGGTGGTTAGTTATGCCCGCAAAGTTGCTGAACGTATAGGAGATGAACTGGATATTCCGGTCTACTGTTACGAGAACGCTGCCTTAAAGGAGGAACGGAGGAATCTTGCGAATTGCAGGTCAGGCGAATACGAAGGGCTGAAAAAGAAACTCGGTGATCCGTTATGGAAGCCCGACTTTGGACCTGCTGATTTCAATGAACGTTCAGGTGCCACAGCTGTCGGGGCGAGGGACTTTCTTATAGCTTTTAATGTGAATCTTAATACTACATCTATCCGGCGTGCCAATGCTATTGCTTTTGATGTGAGGGAGAAGGGAAGAAATGTCAGTGGTGACAAAGGTGAGGTAATAAATATGCCTGGTACCCTGAAAAGCGTGAAGGCAATTGGCTGGTATATAGAGGAATATGGGGTTGCACAGATTTCAATGAACCTGACAAATATCTCAGTTACACCAGTTCATATTGCCTTTGATGAAGTTTGCCGCATGGCAGAGGCAAGGGGTGTAAGAGTAACCGGTTCGGAACTGATTGGACTTATTCCGCTCAAATCCTTACTCGATGCCGGCAGATACTTCCTTGGAAAACAGCACCGTTCAGCAGGTGTGTCGGATGAAGAACTGATAAAGATAGCCATCAGAACGATGGGGCTGAGTGATATTCATCAGTTTAAACCGGAAGAGAAGATAATTGAGTATGTTATGGCCGAAAATGATCAACAGAAAGTACTTATTACTATGAGTCTCAAAGATTTCATGGACAAGACTGCATCTGAATCACCTGCTCCGGGTGGAGGTTCCGTATCGGCTTATATTGGTGCGCTTGGCATCGCACTTGGAACAATGGTCGCAAACCTGTCAAGCCATAAAAGGGGATGGGATGATAAGTGGAAACAGTTTTCAGACTGGGCAGAGAAAGGAAAGGAATTACAGAATAGTCTGCTGCAACTGGTTGATGAAGATACTGATGCATTCGAAGGAATAATGAATGCCTATACCCTTCCCAAAAATAATGAGGAGGAGAAGCTGGTCAGGAATAATGCAATTCAGGAAGCAACAGGAAGTGCCGCTCTGGTTCCTTTGAGGGTGATGGAAAGAGCCTTTTCGGGCTTCGGGCTGATTAAAGAAATGGCTGAAAACGGCAATCCCAATTCTGTTACAGATGCATGTGTAGGGGCACTGGCTCTCAGAACATGCATCAGGGGAGCTTTTTTAAATGTCAGGATAAACGCATCCGGACTTCAAGATAAAAATTTGGTTTCTGAGCTTTTATCAGCAGGTAATGATATAGAAAAGAAAGCTGAAGCGTCGGAGAATGAAATTCTGAAAATCTTTAATCCGCATATCTGAAAATATTTCAACACATGTAGGGAGTTTAAAAAATCTTAACGATGACTATTGTCATTAGAAATAAATAAATATATTAGCAGCGCGATTATTTACCTAATTAAACCTAAACTAGATTGTATGAAAAAAATCCTTACGCTTTTTTCACTGTTGCTATTGACAGGTTCTCTTGTAATAGCCCAGACAGTGCAAATAATGGGAACTGTAACAAGTTCCGAAGATAAGCTTGCTATACCGGGGGTCTCAGTTACCGTCAAAGGAACTACTCTTGGTACAATAACTGACGTTGACGGGAAATACATTATTTCAGTGCCGGCGACTGCTCAGTCTCTGATGTTCAGCTTTATTGGCTTCAGAACCATGGAAGTCGCAATTGCAGGAAAAACAAAACTTGATATTGTACTTGAACAGGACCTGTACAAAGTTGAGGAGGTTGTCGTCGTTGGTTACGGTGTCCAGAAAAAAAGAGAAGTTACCGGTTCAATAGGACAGGTTAAAGGCGAGGTGCTTGCTTCACTGGCAGCCCCCAGCTTTGACTCACAGCTTGCCGGCCGGTCTGCCGGAGTTCTTATAACAAAAGGATCAGGCGTCCTTGGTGTTGCTCCACGTTTTCAGATACGCGGACAAGGTTCACTAAACCAGGGTACTTACCCATTGGTAGTAGTTGACGGAGTTCCCATACAAACAGGCGATCTTGGCGGTGATGCCAATACCAATTCTCTGGGTGATATAAACCCTGCCGACATTGAATCAATGGA
>JAHEYW010000314.1 GCA_023251395.1 Bacteroidales bacterium | reverse complement strand
ATGACATTTTTTATATTTAATTCCAGAGCCGCACCAACAACCTTCATTTCTACCAATTTTCAAAATAGCTACCTAAATTTACATAATTATATGTAATGATATCTAAAAATAATTAACGCTATAAGTATATACTTTGTGTTAATTATTTTTAGATATACATAGGTCAAGTCCAATAAAATAAATATTGCTCGATTATATGTGTCCTTCCGTCAGGATAGCTCAACTTAAGAATTTTAATATGTTTTACTAAAAAAGTAAGACACATTAATTTTAATTTGAAAGGATAGAAAATGGAAGGATTATTTGAAAAGGTAAGCCTGTCAACAGTAGACGAGAAGCTTAGTAATTGGCGTAGGAAAGGTAATAAAGTAAGAAGTGTACCTTCGGAAATAAAGCAGGAGGTAGTAAGCTTGCTTTCAGAGCATAAATTTACGTATTTGCAGAGGAAATTAGGATTGTCAGGCCCTACATTAAAATCCTGGCAGAGAGAGTATTCTTCATCAGAGCAAATATTTATAGAACTTCCAACGGTGAATGAAAAAGAGATAACGAACATGCCTTTGAAGTTCAGTCGTAGTAATGAAGGCACGTGGTCAATAGAAGGAGCTTTATCATTAAAGGATTGGCAAAGTGCGATTAGGTTGTTGGAAGGAGTCAGATAATGATACATTTGACATCGACTACACCAATAATGTTTGCCACTAAGTCAGTAGATTTTCGCAAGGGTATTGACGGACTGTCAGGATTATGCGAGCATGTTTTAAAGCAGAATCCTCGCAGTGGAACACTTTTTGTTTTTGTTAGCCGAGATGCTACAAAGGTTAGAATACTTGCTTATGAGGGAAATGGTTTCTGGTTAATGACAAAAAGATTATCAAGCGGAAAGTTCCCCTTGCCAAAATTTTCAGAATCCCTCAGCACTATTGATGCACAGCGTTTAAGGAAAATATTATCGGGGCTGTTCAATGATAATTAAGGAAATATCAGAAAAAGAGCTTGATGCACTGATAATGAGAATGGAATCAGCCATTGAGAATGATATATCAATAACAAAAGAGGATATGAAGCTCTGGCTGGAAATAGGATTGTCATTTGCTCAGCTAAATGAACATCTTGCTGATAATGACATAACGTTGCATAAGCTTAAAAAGCTTGCTGGTTTGGTAAGTTCATCAGAGAAGTTAAAAGGTAGTGAAGATAAACCTAAGCTTGATAAACCGGAGAAACAGAAAAGCTCGAAAGAGAAAGAAGAGAAGGTGGTGGAGCATAAAGAATGCCATCACAAGCTTGAAGTATTCTCGAAAGGTGATGTTTGCCCGAAGTGCGGTAAAGGTAAGCTGTACAAATACAAACCTGCAATAACGGTAAGGGTAAGCGGAAATAGTCCTCTGGTAAGCACAAAACATATCAGGGAAAGACTGAGATGTAATGCTTGTGGTGAGTATTTCACAGCACAGCTACCAAAAGAAGTAGTTGAAGATGGTGGTGAAGATAAGCAATATACATATTCAGCCAGAGCAATAATGGCAATTTACAGATATTTTGGAGGACTGCCTCTGCACCGTCAGGAAAGTGTTGGAGATTTATTGGGAGTACCGGTAAATGCCTCAACGATACTTGACCAAGTGGAAAAAGTATCAGATGCAGGTAATCCGATATTTAATCATCTAAAGAAAATATCCGCAGATGCAAAGTCTTACCAACAGGATGATACAACAAACAGAATTCTTTCTGCCGGTAAGGTAATGATACCAGACAGAAGAACAGGAAAACCGAAGGAGAGAAGCGGTGTTTATACATCAGGAATAATTGCAGAAGTTGATGGTAAAAAGATAGTTCTTTTCAATACAAATATTGGACATGCAGGTGAATTTATTGATGAAATCTTGAGAAACAGGAATGCCAATGCACCACCCCCGTTAATCATGAGTGATGCTTCAGCGAGTAACAAACCTACAGTGATAAAAGATTATCATCTGACACTTTGCAATGCCCATGGCAGGAGGGAATTCTATGATTTGTATGAACATTTCCCGGATAAGGTAAAATGGGTACTGAAAAAATATGGCATTATTTGGGACAATGAAGAAAAATGTACAGGTAAAAATGCCGAAGACAGGCTGAAATACCATCATGAAAATTCATTGCCGGTAATGCTGGAGATAAAAACATGGGGTGAAACCATGCTTGAAACTAAAGAGGTAGAAGAGAACTCGGCTCTCGGTAAAGCAATAAAATATTTCATTGGTAATTATGACGGGCTAACTGCCTTCTGTCGTTTTTAAGATGCTAAATTGGACAATAATGAGATGGAATCCATGCTGAAGTTGATTCTCCGTGGCAGGAAAAATTCTCTGTTTTTTAAGACTCAGGCAGGTGCGGATATTGCTGATATTTTGACTTCTTTGATTGCTACCTGTCAGAAGCAGAAAGTTAACTCCTTTCATTATCTCACCGAGATTCAGAAACATTCACACGAAGTTTTGAAAAATCCTCAGAACTGGCTACCATGGAATTACAATGATACTTTAATTTATATTAAAGATGAATCTATTCTCGTGCCGTAGCACAACTTTAGCAATATGTCACGCTATTACTACGGAAGGATACAATTTATTTGTTAATGACGAATACTTGGAAAGTGAAGCTCTCATTGATGAAAAAGATAATTCAAAAAGAAGTAAAATTATTTCTGTAATTTCTACCTTTGATTTTGA
>JAHEYW010000329.1 GCA_023251395.1 Bacteroidales bacterium | reverse complement strand
TTCAAGAATGTTATATTCATCCACAACAGGGAACAGATTTCTTTTGGATATTGATATCACCCTTATTAAATCGCCCAGCGAATCGGATTTTTTTATCTTTAGCAGATCTGTTTCAATCTCTTTCTTCCAATCCATAAAAGTGAGTACTGCTTTATCCTTATCGTGGGTAATCAGCTCACCTCTTTCCGCCAGCTGCACGTGATAAATAGAATGTTTCTCAAAGCTTCGTGTGGTAATGTAAGCGACAGTCGATGTTATAATAAGAGGTATCAGAAGATTATAACCACCTGTAATCTCTGCTATCAGAAATATTGACGTAAGCGGGGCATGCATAACACCTGCAATCATTCCTGCCATACCCACAAGGACAAACCTGTTATCAGGCAGATCGATGCTTATAAATCTTTTGAGCAGACTTGCTATAAAAAATCCGTTAATTCCACCGATGAATAACGTCGGGGCAAAAATTCCACCTACCCCGCCTGCGCCGTTTGTTGAGCTGCTTGCAACAACCTTCAGCAATATCAGACCAAGCATGAAAAGAATAAATAGCGGGAATTTATCGTAGACCATTCCTGACAGGTTATTACCCAGAACTGCCTGGGAGTTTCCCTGCAGCAGTGACATAATTGTTTCATAGCCTTCACCATAAAAGGGGGGAAAGAGATAAATCAATCCGCTGACTACAGTCCCTCCTATTATCATCCGCAGATATATATTTGTCACTTTCTCATAGCCCGACTCAATGAATAATGTCATCTTTGAAAAATAGAGGGATAATAATCCTGAAAGAATTCCAAGCAACACGTACCACGGAATATAGGACATGTTAAATGCTTCAACCACATTGAAAGAAAAAAGTACCTTATCGCCCATCAGAAAATAAGCAACTGTGGCTGCAGTCACAGAAGAGATAAGCAGAGGCACAACTGATGAGATCGTGAGATCCAGCATGAGTATCTCAAGCGTAAAAAGTATCCCCGCTATGGGAGCTTTAAAGATACCTGATACCGCTGCGGCTGCCCCGCATCCTACCATGAGTGTTATGTTTTTATAATTGAGCTTAAAGAATCTTCCGATTGCCGAGCCGATGGAAGATCCGGTTAGTACGATTGGAGCCTCTGCTCCCACCGAGCCACCTAAACCAATGGTGAGCGTAGTGGCCACCACAGAACTCCAGATGTTGTGCGCTTTCAGATAGCTTCTTTTTTTTGAAATTGAGTAAAGAACTCTGCTGATACCATGACCTATATTATCCCTGATTATGAATCTCACAAACAGCATGGTCAGTAACATACCGATCAGCGGCAACACAAAATAGAGATATTTACCCTGCTGGCTGTTTATACCGCCTGTTAGCAGCATATGTGTATAATGAATTGCATTCTTAAGACCTGCGGCAGCGAGTGCACTCAGCAGTCCAACAATAAGGCTTAGAAGGTAGACTAACTTTACCTGATCAATATCAACAACTCTTTTACTAAATATCTTATTGAAAAACCGATTCCTGAACATAATTATGCAAATATAAAAACATTATTAAACGTTCACGGTTTTTATTTATGTTTGTCAAATGGTATAATTGCTGTCACCTACTTGTCAGACAGTTAAATTTTGAAGCTCCGGGTATGATAAACTACAGAAAATTCTCACTTGATAACGGATTAAGGGTACTGGTACATGAGGATAAATCTTCTCCTCTGGTCGCAATGAATATCCTTTATGATGTTGGTTCAAGGGATGAAGAGCCTGAAATGACAGGACTTGCACACCTTTTTGAACACCTGATGTTCGGAGGATCGGTAAATATTCCTGAATATGATATGCCGCTGCAGATGGCAGGGGGAGAGAACAATGCATTCACAAATAATGATATTACAAATTATTATCTGACTATCCCTGCCGGGAACATGGAAACCGGTTTCTGGCTTGAATCGGACAGGATGATGGAACTGGACTTTTCACAGAAAGCTCTCGACACACAGAGAAAGGTGGTAATTGAAGAGTTTAAACAAAGGTATCTGAATCAGCCATACGGAGATGCCATCTTAAAGCTGAAACCACTGGCCTATAAAATACACCCATATCGATGGCCGCCGATAGGAATGGACGTGTCACATATTGAGAACGCAGATCTCGACCAGATCAAAAAATTCTTCTTTTCGCACTACGCTCCCAATAACGCCATAATTGCACTTACAGGAAATATTTCTTATGATTCGGCCCTTGAACTTTCTCAGAAATGGTTTGGTCCTCTTAAAAGCAGAAAGATCGGTAAAAGAAACCTGCCCGTTGAGCCGCTTCAGAATGAGGAAAGAAAACTAACGCTGGAAAAAGACGTTCCCTCAGAGGCACTCTACAAAGTATGGCATATCGGTTCCAGGAAGAGCAGCGATTTTTATACACTCGACCTGATAACGGATCTGCTCGCAGGCGGCGAATCTGGCAGACTTCATACCAGACTTGTGAGAGAAAAAAAATTATTCAGTGAAATTAATGCATATATTACCTCTGATATTGACCCCGGGCTCATTATAATACAGGGTAAATTAATGAAAGGCATTGACCTGACTCAGGCCGATGAAGCTGTACAAAATGTAATAAGCGAACTAAAGGGTGGGGCACATCTGAATGAGGAGATGGAAAAAGTCAAGAATAAATTCGAGGCCTCCACTGTTTTTTCAAATACATCTATTCTTAATAAAGCTATTAGCCTCTCAT
>JAHEYW010000117.1 GCA_023251395.1 Bacteroidales bacterium | reverse complement strand
TCTTGATTTTTCAAGTTGCTCATTATCCGGGTGTCCGAGGTTAATAAGATAGCTATCATGCGGAAGGATTTGAAACGACTTATAATTAAGCTTTTCACAATTTTCGCGGAACTTTGTAATGTTTGTTCTGGTAAGTGGATGTGAAAACCATTGTCTCTGATTTTTTGTAAAAAGAGCAAAGGCTTTCGCTCCTATTTTTTCTGCATTCAATGGGGCGTTTTCAACTCCACCAGAAGAACTGACATGTGCGCCGATATATTTCATTTGTCTGATTTATAATATTTTAAAATACAGGTTCTACAATATAAATTTAATCAATCATGTCATAAATATCTAAATATAACCGGATATTATTAATTTTGTTCCCCGTTAGTTAATTAATAAAGATATTCATGTCAGATTCATCAAACAATACAACAAGAAACAGCACCCCTGAAAAAGGGGCTCCTGTATTCCTGATTTTTCTTACTGTTATTCTTTTTCTGGGACTTGCTTTTCTTGTTTACAGTTACTATGGCCAGAAGAACAAAATGATTGAAATGGAAACCGTTCTTACCCAGGAAAAAGATTCTCTTGCGGGAGAGCTGAGGAAGATGGTCCATGGTTATGATACACTGAAAACAAGTAATGACAGCCTTAACGCCAGGTTGCAGAAAGAGCGGACAAGAATTATTCAGCTGCTTTCAATAAACGCGTCGAACATACAGCTGGTTAAAAAATACAAAGCTGAGATAACAACAATGAGGGAGATCATGAAGAGTTATATTGTTCAGATTGACTCACTCAATACCAGGAATAAGATTCTTGTAGCTGAAAACCAGGATATCAAAGAACAGATTACCACGGTAAAAAAGACAAATGTTGAGCTATCAAAGGTCAAAGAGGAACTGACGAACAAGGTTGAGATCGCTTCAGTGATCCAGGCAAAAAACATTACGATGATCGCCCTCAATAAAAACAGGAAAGAAACGACCCGTCTTGACAGGATCGAAAAGTTGAAAATCTGTTTCACCCTTCGTGAGAACCCTATTGCTAAAGCCGGGGAAAAAGTTGTTTATCTGAGAGTTATCCGGCCCGATTCTCTTGCAATTGCCTCAAGTCCGGATAATTTATTTGATTACAATAATACAAAACTGATATATACAGCCAGCCGTCAGGTTGAATACCTTAATCAGGATATAGATATGTGTATCTATGTCGACAAAAGCAAAGATTTTGTAGTCGGCAATTATAAAGCAGAATTATTTCTTGAGGGGTCTTCAATAGGCAACTGTACTTTTATGATCACAAAACGATGATCATTCATTGTCAGGCATCATAAATTCTGAGATAATATTATCCGATATCATTTTACCCTGGTTCGTAAGGACCAGGTTTTTATTTTCCTCGCGCATCAGTCCATAGCCTTTATACTTCCCTGCAAGGTTCATGATATAGTCATACCCCTCTTTATCAAATGTTGTTTCAACAAAATCCATATCTATTCCCCACATTGTTCTGAGTGAAGTCATTATATATTCATTGAATTTTGTTTTAGTGCTTAGCTCCTCCCCTGCAAAAAAAGTCTTGTTATTATTGACCGCATTTATATAAGCTGTCACGTTTTTAACATTCCACTGCCGCGAATAATTATTAAACGAATGTGCTGAAGGGCCAAGTCCAAGATATTTTACCTGCTTCCAGTAATTTGTGTTGTGTTTCGAAAAAAATCCTTCAAGTCCAAAATTTGAGATCTCATAGTGTATAAATCCTTCTTTTTCGGCTTTCTCGATAAGTATATTAAACTGGCTGGCGCTTTCTTCCTCATCAATCTCTTTAAACAGCCCCTTTTCTTTCATTTTTCCAAAAACTGTTCCGGGTTCGACAGTAAGATGATATGCGGAAAGATGTTTAATTGGAAACAGGAATGTCTTATCAAGGATCTCAGCCCAGCTTTCTGATGAAAGACCTGGAATTCCATAAATCAGATCCATTGTTACATTCGAAAAACCTGCAGTGAATGTATCATTCATTGCTTTTTCAGCCTGAGCGGCGTTGTGACGCCTGTTCAGAATCTTCAGGTCGGTATCACGCCATGACTGTATTCCAAGGCTTATTCTGTTAATTTTCAGGTTGTACAAACCCTTCAGATAATCGGGATCAGCATCATCAGGATTTATTTCTATGGTTATTTCCGGATCATTATCAATACGGTAAAATTTAAATATCGATTCCAGAATTTTATTGATCTCGTCCAGAGATATGACAGACGGGGTTCCTCCTCCGAAATAAATTGTTGAAACCGGTTCGTCTCCCAGATAATTGTTCCGTGTCTGTGATTCCTTAATAATTGCTTTGATGAATTCTGTATGGTTATCTTTGGAAATAACCTTATAAAAATCACAATACGCACAGATCTTTTTACAATACGGAATATGAATATAAATTCCAGCCATTATCAGAAAGCAATTAATACTATTCCTTAAAACTAAGTGTATTATTCTTTATTTTGTTACTTCTCAAAAGAAGTTAAATATAAAGGTGGTTTATAACTAATCAGGACGACGGATTAAATTTATATATAAATTGGCATTCTATTATCATTTTCTGCAATATGATCAAGACCATCAAAAATAATATTCTGTCAATAGTTATTGCCTTTATTATTCTTTATCTGAGCCTTGCAAATTCAAATACAATTGACGCGGTTACTTTTTTTACTTTCCCGTATATTGATAAGGTTGTTCATTTTGGTATGTATCTGACACTAATGCTGAGCCTGCTTTTTGAACACAGGTACACCAACAATCAATTGAAGGGTCAGCTGTTAATGGCAATCCTGCCTGCTGCATATGGTATACTCCTTGAAATTATCCAGAAATATTTCACTGAAACCCGGTCGGGTGATATTGTTGACGCTTTGTTTAATATAATTGGAGTACTCGTTGCACTCACATTATGGAGGTTTTTTATAAAAAACAGGAGATCAGAAAATCAGATGTAGATCTTATCCTGGTCTCTGGCAGAAACCACAAGACTTTGTATTGTTTTTTTTGAGAAAAATCTTTCAAGATTGTTTTTTACTTTTATATAATCAGCATGTACCGGGCACATTAGTTTGTTCTCATCAACTGCGATACAAGGCATGTTATGAATGACACAATTATCAAACATATCGTTTCCTTCAATTGTTGTAATTATATCCAGAAGAGTTATTTTTTTGGGATCCCGTAGTAGTGAAAATCCTCCATGCGGACCTTTTGATGAGCTAAGTATTTTCTGTTTGGCAAGAAGCTGAAGTATTTTTGCCAGAAAAGGGGTCGGAAGTCCCAGGTCTTCTGAGATTTGCTTTATCCCTATTTTTGAACCGTTCTGTGAGTGGCTGGCAATATATGTAACCGCTCTTATCCCGTATTTTGATGAGCTTGACAGCATTTTAGTATTTTTTTATGGGAATTTTATCAATCCGCGGCTTATGCCTTCCTCCTTCAAATTCAGTATTTAAAAAAGTTTTTACGATCAGCAAGGCTTCTGATTCTGATATAAACCTGCCAGGAAGTGCACATAAATTAGCATCATTATGTGCACGTGCAAGCCTGCTTATCTCTTCATTCCAGCATAAAGCTCCTCTTATACCCTGATGTTTATTTGCTGTCATGTTTATCCCATTACCGGTTCCACAGATAGAAATTCCAAGGTCAAATTCACCTCTTGTTATTGCTTCGGCAAGCGGATGTGCATAATCAGGATAATCAACATTGTCCTCCGTATAACAACCTAAATCTTTTGTCTCATATTTTTCACCAGCCAGATATTTCTTTATTTTTTCTTTAAGGAAATAACCAGCATGATCAGAAGTAATTGCTATCTTCTTGTTTTCCACTATTTTAAAAAATTAATTTGCTGAAAATTCTGTTGTTGCAAATTAAGACAAAAGAGTTAGATAAAGAAAAAAATATGTTTTTATCTTAAATTAAACTTATAATTGTAATATAACATTTCAGATGATAAATTGTTTACTGTACAGATTATCTGTCTGATAACCGAATTGTGTTGTTTTGTTAATAATGTTATTAATTTTCTTTATAAACGTGTTGATAACAGATGAACATCACCTGGAAAATTTTCCTGGCAATATTTATTAAGAAAATTAACCTCGTTATTAATAAAGAATCTGCTTCTTTTAACCGGAAATAAACAACAAAAACTGTTACTTTTGTTTTTTATTTTTGCTTATAAACTGTTATTAACAATTGTTAATTAAGTAACTAATTGTCTGATTTTCAAAATTGGTATATTTTTTGAAATGTTAATAAGTTGTTTTTCAAGTTTTGAATCTGATTTTTGCAACAATATTTGAAATAAAGTTTTAACACAATTAACAGCATATTATCATTATCATTAAGAAATATCTATTTAAATAAAATAAAATAAATAGGTTGTTAATAAAGTTGAAAAGAAAACTGACATAGTGATGAAAGACAATTCAGATATAGTGAGGAAGATTAATGATGTCAGGAAAAAGAAGAATGCTGTAATTCTGGCTCATTATTATCAAACCGGAGATATACAGGATATTGCAGATTTTACCGGAGACAGTCTTGCTTTATCCCAGAAAGCTGCAGAGACAAATGCTGATATTATTTTGTTTGCAGGAGTAAAATTCATGGCAGAAACAGCAAAAATACTTGCTCCAGGAAAGAAGGTACTTCTTCCCGATCTTATGGCAGGTTGCTCTCTTGCAGATTCATGTAATCCTATTGATTTCAAAAAATTTATAAATGATAATCCCGGAAGAACGGTAATTTCATATGTAAATACTACGGCTGAAATAAAAGCACTTTCAGATATTATCTGCACATCCTCAAATGCTGTTAAAATTGTTGAATCATTACCTGAAAACGAAAAGATTATTTTTGCACCCGACAGGAACCTGGGAAATTTTATTCTGAATAAGACAGGACGCGATATGATTATATGGAAAGGAACATGTCATGTTCATGAAGAATTTTCACTTGAAGGAATTATAAAGCTTAAGAAACAATATCCGGAAGCAAAAGTTATTGTTCATCCTGAGTGTGAGCTTCCTATAAGACTTGTAGCAGATTTTATCGGATCAACATCTGCCTTATTATCATTTACAGAAAAAGATGATTCAAAGACTTATATTATTGCTACAGAGCCTGGTATAATACATCAGATGAAAAAATCAAATCCCGGTAAATTATTTCTGCACGTTCCTCCCAGAGATTCAACATGTGGATGTGAAGAATGCAGTTTTATGAAGCTGATTACTCTGGAAAAGATATATAATTGTCTTTTGAATGAAGCGCCTGAAATTATTATTGATAATGATATCCTTATCAGAGCGCAGAAACCTATTAACAGAATGATGGAAATTTCAAGAAGGCTCGGATTGTAAACCTGATGAAGAAACTTATTTTCATACCAATATTCCTTTTGCTATCAAATCTGGTATTACATTCACAAACCGATGAAACTTTGTCTGATGGTTACAAGGTATTTAAATATCCAAATGGTACAGTATCGAGTGAAGGAACAATAAGAAATGGAAAACCTGACGGATTCTGGAAGAGTTATTATGTAACCGGAATTAAGAAGTCTGAAGGAAAAAGAACTAATTTTCTGCTCGACAGTATCTGGGTTTTCTTTGATCAGACAGGCGATACAGCAAAAAAGATCAATTACCTGTACGGGAAGAAAAACGGATATTATTATGAATATAAAAAGGATGTCGTTGAAGGTCTGTATATCTGGTCAAAAGAACTTTACGCAGGTGATATAAAGCAAGGAAACGGTTATATTTATTTTCCTGATGGAAAAATAAATCAGGTTGTGGCATACCGGGATGGAAAAAAAGAAGGCCTTGCCAAAGAATTTGATAAAAATGGCAATATTATAACCCTGCTGGAATATAATAATGATTTCCTTGTAAGCCGGGAGAAAATAAACAGAACGGACAATAAGGGACTAAAGCAGGGAGACTGGAAAGAATTCTATCCTAATGGTGCAATAAAAACGGAAAAAACATTCAAAGACGATCAGCTTCATGGATATTATAAAGAATACGACATTAAAGGAAACCTTGTGCTGACAATGCTATATGAGAACGGGTCAATTGTAAAATCAAGAGTTGATGATGCCCCTGATATTCAGGTTGTTGAAAGGCATGACCAGAACGGAAAACTTATATATAGCGGACCTTTCAGAAATAATGTACCGGTGGGTATTCACAGAGAATTTGGAAGTGACGGAAAAGTAATCAGTTCAAAAATTTATAATGATAACGGATTACTTCTGTCAGAAGGAATTGTGGATCTTTCAGGAAACCGCAATGGTAAATGGAAAGATTATTATCCCGACGGGAAAGTACAGACTGAAGGTCAGTATACCGATAACAGACGAACAGGCCAGTGGAGATTCTTTAATGAACTTGAAAAGGGAGAACAGACAGGTTATTTTGTTAATAGCCGGCCTGATGGAATGTGGAAATGGTACTATGAAAATGGCTCTATCCTTCGCGAAGAGGAATACTTTCAGGGACAAAGAGATGGATCGTATACCGAATATTTAAAAACCGGTGAGATAATTGCCCAGGGACAGTATGCCGACGGAGAACAAAACGGAGAATGGAAGTATAAATCGGGGAATTATATTGAAGAAGGAAAATACATTACCGGTCTCAGAGATGGTCAGTGGAGAGCATATTATGCTGACGGGACATTAAAGTTCAAGGGAAATTTTGTACAGGGAAACCCTGATGGAATGCACCTGTTCTATAATCCGAACGGCTCCCTGAAGGAAGAATGTCACTATAATATGGGAATTAAGGAGAAGACGTGGAAGAGATATGACGAAAACGGAGTACTTCAACTAACTGTTACTTATAAGGATGATGTCGAATACAGCATTAATGGTGTTAGGATCAAGCTTCCGGAGAGTGATGTAAAACTGATCAAATAATTGCAGCATGGAAGAAGATTTTAGTATCAGGAAGGAAGAACTAACATTAAAAGATAAGGAGTTTGACAGACAGCTTCGGCCACTTTTTCTTTCTGACTTTAACGGGCAAAAACAAATAAGCGACAATCTTTCTGTCTTCATTTCTGCTGCAAAACAACGGGGTGAAACACTTGATCACGTGCTTTTACACGGTCCCCCGGGACTTGGCAAAACAACACTGGCAACAATTATTGCTAATGAACTTGAGGTAAATATCAAAGTAACCTCGGGACCTGTTATGGATAAACCTGGCGACCTGGCAGGAATACTTACAAACCTGCAGGAAGGTGATGTTCTCTTCATTGATGAGATACACAGGCTAAGTCCTGTTGTTGAGGAATATCTTTATGCTGCAATGGAGGACTTCCTGATCGATATTATGATAGATAAGGGACCCAGCGCAAGGTCGGTGCAATTATCTCTTAATAAGTTTACTCTGATTGGAGCCACAACAAGATCCGGATTACTTACCAGTCCGCTTCGGGCAAGGTTTGGCATTAAATTTCATCTCGAATATTATGATAACGATGTACTTACCGGCATAGTCAGAAGATCAGCAGGGATACTTAATGTCAGTATAAACAATAATGCAGCAGTCGAGATTGCGAGAAGAAGCCGGGGAACGCCCAGAATTGCAAACGCACTTCTTCGACGTGTCAGAGACTTTGCCCAGGTTAGGGGCGATGGGAATATTGATCTTGACATAACGAGATACGGACTTAAAGCTCTGAATATTGATGATCATGGGCTGGACGAAATGGATAACAGGATCCTTTCAGTTATAATCGATAAATTCAATGGCGGACCAGTCGGACTAAATACTATTGCCACAGCGATTGGAGAGGAAAGCGGCACTATTGAAGAAGTATATGAGCCATTTCTGATCAAGGAAGGATATCTGAAGCGAACACCAAGAGGACGGGAAGCTACAGAGCATGCCTACTCCCACCTGGGAAGATCCCAGGGATATAACTCCCAGGGTAAGCTTTTCGGCAGTTGATTATGTTGCTTGATTAAAGGAGAATGGTCTAGTTAAAAACATTGCTGATCTTCTCCAGGCCCTTGATATTCAGAACTTTGATCTTTCTGCCATTGAGTTCTACCAGTTTATCTGTCTTGAATTCCGACAAGAGTCTGATTACTGATTCTGTTGCGGTGCCTACAATATTAGCCAGCTCTTCCCTTGTGAGTGATATCCGGAGAAACTTGCTTTCATCAAGGCCAAAATCATTAACAAGCTGAACCAGTACTTCTGCAAGTCTCTCGCGAACAGTTTTCTGAGCAATATCGGTTATATATGAGTTTGCTTCACCAAGCTCATGACAGGTAAGCTTGACAAGCTCCAGAGCAAATGCAGGATTTGATTTAACGAATGAGATCAAAATTTCAGTTGGGATAAAACATACCTGGCAATCTTCAATAACTTTTGCCGTTGTGCAGGCCGGTTCATTACTTAATACACTTCTGTATGCAATTATGTCACCGCCTTTTGCAAACCTGATGATCTGTTCCTTTCCGTCAAGTCCGGTTTTAAAGACCTTAATTATACCGTTGTGGACACAATAAAAGCCGCTTATCCTGTTTCCTTCGTGGTAAAGAATATCTCCTCTTTTATAATGACGAAAATCTTTTTCGAAATTGATTTTTTCAGCCTCATCACGGGTAAGATGTTTGAAAATAGCATTTGTTTCCAGTGCACATTTCTCACAAAACGGAATAAAAACATCTTGCTGTTTCATAATCTTATCTCTAAATCAATACAAAGATTGTAAATACCTGTGATATTTTGGTTTCCTTTTATTAAAAAAGAAAGGAAACATTATAAATAGCATGTATTTCCTGGCTGAAGAGGCTCTAAGGTATATTAATTATTGTCGTATTGTGACATGTTATTCTTTTAGCTAGCGGATTGCGGATTTCGAATTGCGGATTGAAAAAAAATCTCCTTTAATTTTTAATCAGAAATCCGAATTCAAAAATCCGAAATTCTCTAATACTGTCTTGTTAAGTTTAACATTATCTACAGCGAGGTTTTAAACTGATCGAGGAAGCGAATATCATTTTCAAAATAGAGCCTGAGATCATTTACATGATATTTGAGCATAGCAATTCTTTCGATCCCCATCCCGAAAGCAAATCCGGTATATTTTTTACTATCAATGTTACACGCTTCCAGAACCTTCGGATGAACCATTCCACAACCAAGCACCTCAAGCCAACCTGTATATTTGCAGACATTACAACCTTTACCACCGCACAATCTGCAGCTTACATCCATTTCAGCAGAAGGTTCTGTGAAAGGAAAATAGGAAGGCCTGAGTCTGATTTGAGTTTCCTTACCAAATAATTCCCGGGCGAAATACAGGAGTGTTTGTTTGAGGTCTGCAAATGATACATTTTCATCAATATAAAGCCCTTCAACCTGGTGGAAAATGCAATGAGCCCTTGCTGATATTGCTTCATTTCTGAACACCCTGCCTGGAGAAATAGTCCTGAAGGGGGGCTGCTGGTTCTGCATAACACGCACCTGAACAGAGGAGGTATGAGTGCGAAGTAGAATATCATCAGGGTTTGAGTCTTCCTCAGAAATCCGGGAGATATAAAATGTGTCCTGCATATCCCGGGCAGGGTGTTCAGGCGCAAAATTAAGCCTGCTGAATACATGGTCATCATCCTCTATCTCAGGACCCTCTGAAACCAAAAATCCAAGGCGCGCAAAAACATCTATAATTTCACTCCTGACAATTGAAATAGGATGACGGGAGCCGGATGAGATTGGATATCCGGGACGAGTAAGATCATTAAGAGAAGATTTTTCTTCTTTCGATTCAAGAACGACTTTTAATTGATTGTATTTTTCCTGTATTTCCTGTTTCAGAATATTAAGACCCTGACCTATCTCTTTCTTATGTTCCGGAGGAACATTCCTGAAATCATCGAAAAGAAGAGAAACCAGACCCTTTTTACTAAGATATTTAATTCTGAAAAACTCCAGATCAGAAAGGTTTTTTATTACTTCTGATTCTGCCTGGGTTTTTATTCCTGTTATTTTTTCAAGCATCGTGTGAATTATTTGTCATTTTATTACTACTTGCGAACCATACGGG
>JAHEYW010000116.1:9085-10112 GCA_023251395.1 Bacteroidales bacterium | reverse complement strand
GGAGCAAATGCCGAAGTAGTTCTGAATAGTGTCATCGTCCCGCTTGAGGAGCAGATAAATGGAGTTGAAGGTATGACATATATGACTTCAAGTGCAACAAACGACGGAAATGGATCGATAAATGTATTTTTTAAAGTCGGAGCTGATCCTAACATGGCAGCTGTTGAGGTCCAGAACAGAGTATCTTCAGCTTCAGGTGTTCTTCCTGCAGAAGTAACAAGAGCCGGTGTTTCAGTAAGAAAGCAGCAGTCAGGAAACCTGCTAATCTCTTCCCTTTACAGTGAAAAACCTGAGTATGATCAGCTTTTTCTTCAGAACTATGCCGACATAAACATTCTGCCGAAGCTGAGAAGAATAAATGGGGTTGGCGGGGCTTCATCTTTCGGATCAGCGATCTATTCAATGCGCATATGGCTAAAGCCCGATTTTATGGCAGTTTATGGCATTGTTCCTTCTGACGTAGTTTCTGCCCTGAATGATCAGAATATAGAAGCTGCTCCGGGCCGTTTCGGTGACCAGGGTGATCAGAGCTTCCAGTATGTGATCAGGTTTACAGGAAAACTGAAAACCGTAGAAGAATTTGAGAATGTTATAATTCGCGCTGAGGATAATGGCCAGTTTTTAAGGCTGAAAGATGTGGCACGTGTGGAGTTGGGAGCTCTGTCATACAGCAGCGATGTCGTAATGAACGGAATGGAAGCCAGCACTATTGCAATAAGCCAGACTGCCGGTTCGAATGCCAGGGATGTTATAAATCAGTGTCTGAAGGTTTTAGATGAAGCTGCAACGTCATTCCCCGATGGGATACATTATAAAAACCTCATAAATGCGAATGTTTTTCTGGATGAGTCGATCGAAAAAATTCTCAGGACACTTCTTGAGGCATTCATCCTGGTATTTATTGTAGTCTACCTTTTTCTGCAGGATTTCCGCTCCACTCTTATACCAGCCATATCGGTTCCAGTAGCAATTGTTGGTACATTCTTTTTTTTGTACCTGTTCGGGTTCAGCATTAATCTACTGACAC
>JAHEYW010000116.1:0-9075 GCA_023251395.1 Bacteroidales bacterium | reverse complement strand
CTGTTTGCCTTGCTTCTTGCTATCGGAATTGTAGTCGATGACGCTATCGTAGTAATTGAAGCGGTCCACGCAAAGCTTGACCAGAATTATACTTCACCGCTTAAGGCGTCAGTCGATGCAATGAAGGAAATCACACCGGCAATAGTTTCAATAACTCTTGTAATGGCCTCTGTTTTTATTCCGGTCACATTCATTTCCGGCTCAACAGGCGTGTTTTATAAACAGTTTGGTGTTACCCTCGCCATTGCCATTATACTATCAGCAATTAATGCGCTTACCCTCAGTCCTGCTCTTGCAGCATTGTTCCTGAAACCAAAAAACCGGGAGCAGAATACACATTCAGGTGCCGGAAGATTTTTTGAACTGTTCAATGCAGGATTTGAAGCTGGAAAATCAAGATATGTAAGGTATGTGCGCTACTTTTCCGGAAAAAGATGGCTGGTAACTTCTTCTATCGTCTTTTTCAGCATTGCCCTTCTCATCCTGCTTAAACTACGACCCTCAGGCTTTGTCCCCGAGGAAGATATGGGGGCCGTATTTGTAAGCATAAGCCTTCCTCCTGCAGCATCCCTGGAAAGGACTGCTGTTGTGGCAGCACAGGTTGACAGTATAGCCAGAACTATTCCTCAGGTCAACAACATACTGCGATTTACCGGTTTCAATTTTATTGCCGGATCAGGCAGTTCATATGGCATGATTATCCTTGACCTCAAGAATTGGAAAGATCGTAAAGGAATCACTGATGTCGATATTATTAAAACCCTTATTCAGAAAACTTCTGTAATAAAAGAGGCAAAACTGGTCCCTTTCTCCAGACCAACAATACAGGGATTCGGCTTAAGCGGAGGCTTTACGTTCGAACTGCAGAATATTGAGGGACACACCATTGAAGAGTTCAACAAGGTGGCCCAGAATTTTTTGGAAGCACTCAACAAACGACCTGAGATAATGACTTCTTACACAGCATTTAACCCTAATTTTCCTCAGTATCTTTTATCTGTAAACGTCCCTAAAGTAAAACAGGCAGGATTAACTGTGTCAGGTATTATGTCGGCAATGCAGGGTTTCTTTGGTGGAATATATGTATCGAATTACAATCAGTTTGGCAAGCAATACCGAATTATGGTTCAATCCGATGTGGAATATCGTACAAGTCCCGAAACGCTTAACAGGATAATGGTCCGAACGAATAACAATATCATGGCTCCTGTCACTGAATTTATATCTCTGACAAAAGTATACGGTCCTGAACGTCTTTCTCGATTCAATATGTATCTTTCTATTTCAGTGAATGGAAATCCCAACAAAGGTTACGGGTCAGGTGATGCTATGAGAGCCATAAGCGAAGTTGCTGCTCAGACACTCCCGGCGGGTTACGGATTTGAATATTCCGGAGTAAGCCGCGAGGAACAGAACGCCGGTTCACAAACAATTTATATCTTCATACTGAGCCTGCTCTTCGTTTTCTTTCTACTCAGTGCTCTTTACGAAAGCTACTTACTCCCCCTGGCTGTACTTCTTTCGCTACCTATCGGATTGACAGGCATCTTCATATTCGATACGATTTTTGGTATAGACAATAACATTTATACACAGATATCGATGATAATGCTGATCGGGTTGCTGTCCAAAAATGCCATACTGATAGTTGAATTCGCCTCTGCAAGGAGGGAATCAGGCATGTCGATCATTGATTCCGCAACGGAAGGAGCAAAAGTTCGTCTCCGGCCCATCCTCATGACTTCCCTTGCCTTCATAATAGGAATAATGCCCCTAATGTTTTCAACGGGGGCTGGTGCAAGCGGAAACAAATCTATCGGTTTTTCTGCTGTCGGAGGAATGTTGTCCGGTACCGTTCTCGGGGTTCTTGTGATACCAGCGCTTTTTATAATTTTCCAGACCTTCCAGGAAAAATTTACAAAGAATAAAATTGGTGAACAAAAAAGTAATAATGAGCAAAGGACCTGAAATATTGTCAATTCTTATAAGTGCAAAGAAAAGTGTGTTGCTTATTTTGCTGTTAACATTCGTTGCTGTATCATGCAAGGTTTTGCAGTTAGAGAAATACCCGGAAATCAAGGCAGATAATAAACTGTACAGAGATCTGGATATATCTGATTCTTCAAGTATTGCACTGGTTCCCTGGCGTGAATTATTCTCTGACACATGCCTTCAATTCATTATCAATAAAGCTGTTAGCAATAATCAGGATATGGAAGTCGCTATTGCAAGGGTAAATAAAGCAGAAGCAGCTTACAGACAAAGCAAGGCGGAGTTTTACCCTTCCCTCACGGCCGGGTTCAATGCAAATTATCAAAGCAAAACAGGCGGGGTTGGAATCCCGGAATCTTATCAGCTTTTTGCCAGCACCAGCTGGGAGGCTGACATATGGGGCAAGTTCCGGAGCACAAAAAGGGCAAGCCTTGCTTCACTTATGGCAAGCGAAGCCTTTAAAAGAGCTGTAACAACAGATCTTATATCTTCTGCGGCGATGAATTATTACAACCTTCTTGCTCTCGATGCACAGCTCGACATTACCCGGAAAACGCTTGTGAAAAGGATCAGCAATACAGTTACAATGGAAGCCTTAAGAGATAATGATTTGATAACCAGCGCAGATCTCGTACTCAGCCAGGCCAACCGCTATTCTACAGAGATACTGATTCCTGAACTGAAGCAAAAGATTTTTGAAACTGAAAATATCCTTTGCCTTCTGATGGGACAGGAACCTGGACCAATAAACAGATCCTCACTTGAAAAACAGATTCTGTCAGCAGATCTGAGAACAGGAATCCCGGCACAGCTTCTCGCAAACCGTCCCGACGTTTTGCAGGCTGAATACAGGCTGAGATATTTTTATGAAACTGCAAAAGTTTCAAGAGCTTACTTCTATCCATCGCTCACCTTGAATGCCAGGGGAGGGCTGACTGAAACAAGCTTTAATACCCTTTTCAATCAACCTGTTTTCTTCTGGAACATAATAGGAGGTCTTGTTCAACCAATTTTCAACTATGGTCTTAACAAACAAAGATTTTTATCAGCAACAGCAGATTATAAGGAATCACAGGCATCATTCAGAAAAACCCTGCTAAATGCCGGGAATGAAGTAATTAATGCAATGCACAACTATGAGACCGCAACTGATATGCTTGAAATCCGCGGGAAACAGATCGGATACCTGGAGAAGGCGGTTGATTATACAACGGAACTTTTAAAATATACATCAACAACCAGCTATATTGATGTTCTGACATCTGAGGTAAACTTGCTTTCAGCTCAGCTTAACGGCGTAAATGACAAGGTCGCGCAACTTCAGTCAATCGTTGCTTTATATCAAAGTCTGGGCGGAGGCTGGCGTTAAGTGGAAAAAGGAGTTTGTCCAATGAACAATAATTTTATTAAATAAAATAGTTCTCCTGCAATTGAAAAGCAAAGATCAGATTTCAATTTTTCGTACTTTTATAAATAATTTAAAAAGATTTGCAATGAAATCATTGGTCTTCTCATTTATACTGGCTGTTATTTTTACAGGTGTTAGTAAAGCTCAAAAAATATCTGACTGGCGCCCGGAAAACCGCACAGGCGTATCTGCAGAAACTGGTCTTATGAAATCATGGCCTGCTAACGGACCACAACTTATGTGGTCTACACTCAATCTGGCAAAGGGCTACTCATCACCTTCGTTTGGAACCAGTACCATATATATAACAGGCAACAAAGGTGACGATGATATACTGTTTGCTTTAGATATGAATGGAAAAATCCTGTGGCAGACTGTTATAGGCCGTGCATGGACTCAGACTAATCCTGAAAGCAGGGCCACTCCTACCGTTGAAGGTAACAAAGTATATACCTGCAGTGGATCAGGAGATCTTGCATGTATTGATGCTACCTCGGGAAAAATAATTTGGACAAATAAAGCCAGCGAACTGAATAAAGGAACATTTGGAACCTGGGGAATAGCAGAAGCACTGTTGATAGATGGCGATAAAGTTTATTTCTCACCAGGGGGACCTGAAACAATGACAATTGCACTTGATAAATCGACCGGGAAAGTAATCTGGAAATCAGCAAGTCTGAATGACAAGCCGGGTTATGCATCACCAATCCTCATAAATTATGCCGGCAAAAAAATGATCGTAAATGTTTCACTTGGACATGTTTTTGCAGTTGATGACTCAAATGGCCAAATCCTCTGGAAAGTAGCACACGAGCTTTCAACTGATCCTAATATGAGACAATTCGAACTCATCAAATGTACAACCCCTTTGTACAAAGATGGAATGGTATATGTTACAGGAGGTTATGACACCGGGGGTATGATGGTCAAAATTGGTGCTGATGGGAAAAGCGCAACAGTTGCATGGACTGATCCGGTACTCGATGATCACCATGGAGGAGTAGTGCTTGTTGATGGTTATATCTATGGTTCGAACTGGGTGAATAACAATATGGGAAACTGGTGCTGCATTGACTGGAAGACCGGTAAGAAAATGTGGGAAACACCATGGAATTGCAAGGGATCTATCATTTCTGCAGAAGGCCTTCTCTATATATATGATGAAAGGAACGGTAATGTTGGACTTGTAAAGGCAACTCCTGAAAAATTCAGTCTCATCAGCAGTTTTAAAGTTACTCAGGGAGACACAGGTCCTTTCTGGGCTCACCCTGTAATCCACAACGGGATTCTTTACATCAGACATACGAATGCTTTGATGGCTTACAATATAAAAACAAAATAATTTCTAATTAAAACAGCTACTTGTAAGTTCCACAAGCTTATAAGATTGTTTGCATTGAAAAAACATATTCCGTCATGAGAAAATTCTGATGAGAAGTATAATTGAAATTACTGAAATCAGGAGATTATGACTGAGAATTCGAAAAGAATCGAAATAGCATGAAAACAATCTGGCATTTAAATCTCAAAGCCAACTATTGATATATCATCGGTTTGTTCATGTATTGTCCCGAAGCCGGTTCTCCACTCCTCAATCTTAAGTTCAAGAATCTCTTTCTGCTTATTCATCTGTCTTGAAGAGTTTTCGATTATCAGTTCCCTGAGTTGTTTCGACATAAACTTCTTTGATGATGGACCACCAAACTGATCTTTGTACCCATCACTGGACAGGTAGAGTTTATCACCCTTCTTAAGCTGAGTGGTGATTGTCTTAAACAAATCCATACTGTGATGTATACCTACAGGCATTTTATCAGGAGTGAGCTCTTCAAATTTTCCGTCCCTGATAATCCAGCAAGGATTATTAGCTCCGGCCCACTTAAATTCCATTGATTTATCAGAATTAATTTCCCCCATGGGCAAAATGGAAAGTGAAAATAGGGAAATATCCATCCCGTCCTTTTGATCACTCGTTACCCCCTTCTGATTTAGAGCGTTAATAATTTCATTTCTGAGTCTGTCAAGTATTTCTGATGGCTCTGACAAATGCTCTTTTGCAACTAATTCACGAAGAAATGAAATGCCAAGCATACTCATAAATGCTCCTGGGACACCATGTCCGGTACAATCTGCAAGGCAAAAGATAATCTTATTGTTAATCACTGAAAACCAGTAAAAATCACCGCTTACTACATTGCGGGGTTTAAAGAGGATAAAGTAATCTTTAAAATACTGGTCAAGAAGTTCTGGATCAGGTAAAATGACATTCTGAATTCTTTTTGCATAATTGATACTGTCTGTAATTTCCTGATGAATCTTTTCAATAATAGTCTTTTGCTTTTCAAGCTCAATGTTCTTTTCTTTTACATCTTCAAGAAGCTTCTGAACCCGTTTCTCATACTTAACATTAATACTCAACAGGAAACCAATACCAGTTAAAATCAGAAAATAAGGCAGAATAACAAAAATATTAATGAAATGATATTTCTCGAAAGTTACAGGCAGACTCCCAAAGCCAACACCGAAAAGTCCCAGGACAAAATCATATGAAACAAGAGCTGCAATGTTTATCAGTACTGCGAAACCCAGCGTTAACCTGTGTTTGATATCAATCAGTATCAAGGGGATAATCAGTGTCCCAATGAGGAGCAATCTTGGTATAAAGTAATATATAATGTCAATATTATTATGAAAGTCCTTCTTTGTCAGAGTTGAAAAGATGAGGACCGCAACAGGAAAGCTTATGGAGATCATGAAAGAGGTTAAACGGTACAATCCTTTGCTATTCATAAATGGAATCAACAGGATTGAAAAACTCAGGAAATATATCAGTGCACTAAAATGATAATCAACTAAATTTAAGATTGTTAAAATTGTTATATAGGCAAAAATAAAAAGGAACATCAGGATACCTACCTGGTTAGTAAGTATTAATTTTTTTTGCTCGCTGATAGCCATTTCATCTTTAAGCCCTTTCTGTGATATCCTGTTCCAGAATACCCTGAAAGGTGAAATAGAATCATCCTTAAAATTTAGCATTGGCTACATTTAGGAATCTTCTCCTAAGTTACGTAAAAAAGTAAAGTTAAATGGGTATTTGTTGTTGTATAAATGTTCAGCAGTATACATGATATTTATTGATGAATTAGATTGAATTTAATTTTAACTTTAGTTCTTAATAAACTAATGTATAATATGGCACTGTTAGGAATTGATCTTGGAGCCACAAAAGTTACTTTTGCCACTTTCAGCGAAACAGGAATTATTATATCAAAAGAGACAATTCTTCTTGGAAAGAGGAAAGGCAAAAAAGTAGGATCTCTTTTAACTGAAAAAATAACTTTTCTTATTGGATCTTCTGGATATGGTAAAGATAAGATACATGCGATCGGGGTTTCTGTTCCGGGTATCAGTCACAGCAAAACAGGTACCGTCTGGGCTCCAAATATTCAGGGTTGGGATGATTATCCGCTTCTTCAGGAGATCAAAACGGTTTCCGGTGATATACCTGTGACCATTGACAGCGACCGTGCATGCTATATCCTTGGGGAGTTATGGCAGGGAAATGCAAAAGGCTGCCGTAATGCTGTTTATCTTTCTGTGGGAACCGGTATTGGTGCCGGTATTCTGGTAAACAGTGAAATCCTTCGCGGTAGCAGGGATATTGCAGGTGCTATAGGATGGATGGCATTGAATAAACCATTTCATGAGAAATATATTTCATGCGGATGTTTTGAATATCATGCATCTGGTGAAGGAATTGCGAAGATGGCCAGGGAATATATCAGCCAGGAAAATATTTATACTGGTATACTCAGAAGCAAACCTGCTGAAGAATTAACCTCATATGATGTTTTCAGTGCATACGAAAATGGTGATATCGTGGCAACAAAGATAATAGAACAGTGTATCGAATTCTGGGGAATGGCTGTTGCGAATATAGTTAGCCTCTTTAATCCCGAAATTATTATTATGGGAGGCGGGATTTTCGGACCCGCAGTGAGACTTATTAAGGAAATCCGTAGCGAAGCTGAGAAGTGGGCCCAGCCAATCAGCATGAAACAGGTCCGCATTATTGAATCTGCACTATCAGGTGATGCCGGTGTTTATGGTGCAGGTTTTCTCGCACGAAAGAAACTCATTGCTAAACTATTGTAAACCGAATATGATCTATAACAGGAAACTGGTTTTCTGGTCAGCATGTGCAGGAATGCTGTTATTTGGCGTTGCACTCATTACACTTGGATCCATAGCTTCAGACCTTCGCGTTAAGTTTAATCTCGATGACCTTTCAACAGGAACATTGTTTTCCATTCTTCCTTTTGGGATGCTCGCAGGTTCCTTCCTTTTTGGCCCTATTGCTGACAGATATGGCTATAAGATCCTTCTTTCTGTCTCCAGCCTGCTGCTATTTGCCGGATTTGAAGGGATCGCATTTGCTAACTCTAAAAGCCTTATTACTCTCTATATCTTCCTTATTGGATGCGGGGGGGGCTCATTAAATGGAGCGACCAATGCCATGGTAGCAGATATAAGTGAAACAGATAAAGGAGCCAGATTAAGCTTGCTGGGAGTCTTCTTCGGAATCGGAGCATTGGGGATGCCGCTTGTTCTCGGCATAATGAAATATTGGTTCAGATTCGAGGCAATAATGTCTGTTGTCGGGATAATAACCATAATTGCAGGAGTATTTTTCCTTTTTGTAAAATTTCCTCCTCCGAAACAATCCAGGAGTATTCCCTTGAGAAATAGCATGAAACTATTCAGGGATGGTATTCTGATTCTGATCGCTCTCTTTCTTTTCTTCCAGAGCAGCTTTGAAGGGATAATCAATAACTGGACAACTACTTTTCTTATCCATCAGTTCTCTGTCACCCAAAGTAATGCATTGTTCGCCCTTTCCTCTTTCGTAGCGGGTATGCTGATAATGCGATTACTAATAAGCAGTGTCTTCATGACTTTTCCCGAAAACAAGATATTTTTCACTTCATTTATTCTTATCCTTATAGCGCTGATCCTTTTAAAAACGGGAGCAGGATTTATTGCAGCTGTTGCCGGATTGTTAATCCTGGGAGCCGGACTTGCTGGAGGTTTTCCTTTAATGTTAGGACTTGTGGGGAACAGGTATTCCGAACTGTCTGGTACTGCTTTCAGCTTTGTTCTTACAGTGGCTCTTCTTGGAAATATGTCGATAAATTACATGATGGGGATAATTGCAAAAAACTATGGCATCAGTCACCTGATCTCTGTTGCCTTTTTAGAATTAATCATTATGATTTCACTTGCAGTGATCATTCTGCTTAAACCGGAACTTAAAAACAAAAATAAATACTAAAAACCGGATTGCTATGTTAGCAAAAAAATGGCTTGAAAATACAATGGGCATAATGACCCGGATTGAGGAGACACAAATGGATAATATCAGAAAGAGTGCAGAACTCATGGCTGATACTATTGAATGTAAAAGATGGGTTCATACCTTCGGATGTGGTCATGCAACATTGCCAATCGAGGAGATGTATCCCAGGATCGGAGGATTTGTCGGCTTCCATCCCATGATTGAACTACCACTTACTTTCTTTACCAGGATCACCGGTGAAATGGGAGTCCATCAGTTCATATTTCTTGAACGTGTAGAAGGTTATGGGGTTGAGATCATGAAAGGTTATGATTTT
>JAHEYW010000313.1 GCA_023251395.1 Bacteroidales bacterium | reverse complement strand
GCCTGGGAACGTTTTTGAATTCGTCATAATCAGAAGAAATTTTATCAATATTCCTGGTTATAAGAGTCAGTGGTCCTCCGGTCGTGACTTCATTAAAAACACCGCTTAATATTTCAGGCAGATCCTGTTCCTGTCTTTTTGTTGTACCTTTACTCCCGCTCTGTCGCCTTTTGAGATCTGAAAGGAAATCAGCCGGTTTAAGTGCTAGCCCGGGCGGGCAACCATCAACGGTAACACCGATAGCCGAACCATGTGATTCTCCGAAGAGCGAAACTTTGAAGATAATACCAAAAGAATTCATCCTTTTATTTTTTTTTGTCCCTGAATCTTTTATAAAAATCAATAACCTCATTCAAATTTATCTTTCTGACAGATGCTTTTCCAATGCCTTCAGTGAAAACGAAATTTATATCTGTACCCGATTTCTTCTTGTCACGAAGAATAAGTTGCCCCATCTGATCATCGGGTATTTTATAATCTGTAAGAAGTGTGAACCTGTTGAGGAGATCAGTAATCCTATATTTTTCCTGAGCACCGATATAACCCTTCTCATATGAAAACTCTGTCGCCAGTTCCATCCCTGAAGCTACTGCAAACCCATGAGGAACAGACGTTTGCATTTCAATTGCATGACCGTATGTATGTCCGAAATTCAGAATACGTCTTAATCCTGTCTCTAGTTCATCTGCTGTCACAACTTCTGCCTTGAATTTAACAGACCCCGAAATGAGCTTTGCAAGAAGTTCCGGATCCCTTTTAAGTATTTCGGTGTGATTTCTTTCAATAAGTTCGAAAAGGTCCCTGTCACCTATGACTGCTGTTTTAATAAGCTCCGACAGACCTGATAAATACTCCTTATCGGGCAATGTAAAAAGCATTCCGGGATCACATATCACGAATTCCGGTTGTCTGATGCATCCCAGCATGTTCTTTGTGCCGCCCAGATTAACTCCATTTTTACCTCCAGTACTTGCATCGACCTGGGCCAGCAGGGTTGTTGAAACATAACCGCACCTGATCCCTCTCATATAAACTGAGGCAAGAAACCCTCCTATATCACAAACTACACCTCCCCCTATAGCCAGAAGAAATCCGGTGCGATCAACTCCGGTGTCCAGCAACTTTTCAGCAAGGCTTTCTATGACAGTGAGTTTCTTACTGTCCTCGCCGGGCAGAACAGAAAATACCGGAAAAGCCGGAAAGTTTTCACCATACAATCTCCTGACATTATCATCAGTAATGATAACAACTCCTCGTTGAGGTAACATGCCTCTTACGGATTCCCAATTCTCCCCTACAAGAATTTCGGATCTTACTACCGGTGTATTAATGACTATTTTTTCCAAGCCTTTAAACGTTGATTGCCAAAGTTAGAAATTCCGCAATGATTAAGAATTTTAATTTCAGAGAATTGAACATAATTATGATCTTTCGCTTAATTCGAGCCATCTCAGCTCCTTTTCATCCAATTTCTTTAATAATTCACCATGACTTACTGATTTTGAATACAACTGATCAGGATTCAGGATTCCTTTGCTCATCTCCTCTTCGATCATTGCTTTTTCGACCTCAAGGCTTTTAATTTCTGTTAAAAGGGTTTCTAACTCACGTTTCTCCTTAAAATTAAGTCCTGTTTTCTTTACTTTGCCGGATGGATCAGGCACGACAAAATCTGAAACTGAAGATTTTGATGTCTTTGTTCCTGCAGATTGTTTTTCATTGACTAACTGCTTTTCTCTTAGTTGTGTGTAATTGCCGGGAAAATCCTTGATTACGCCATTTTCCTGGTATTCAAAGATATGGTCAACAACTTTATCCATAAAATATCTGTCATGCGAAACTATAATTACACAACCTCTGAAACCAGCCAGATATTCTTCCAGGACGTTAAGCGTAAGAATGTCGAGGTCATTGGTAGGCTCATCGAGAATTAAAAAATTTGGATTTTTCATGAGAACTGTAAGAAGGTATAGCCGTCTTTTTTCTCCCCCCGATAGTTTGCGGATCAGCGTATACTGTTTTTCGGGCGGGAACAGAAAATAGTTCATAAACTGTGTTATTGACAGAACATTACCATCTGAGAGGGTTACTCTCTCGGCGATTTTCTTTACACAATCTATGACGGTCGTATCATCGTCGAAAGAAATTCCCTCCTGCTTATAATAGCCAAAAACAACAGTTTCTCCCCTCTCCACGGTTCCACTGTCAGGTTCAGTGAGCCCAGTAATTATATTAAGAAGTGTGGTTTTTCCTGTCCCGTTACGCCCTATAAGACCGGCTTTTTCGAACCTGTTGAAGAGGTATGTAAAATCGCGGATAACGGTTTTTTCACCATAGGCTTTACTGAGATTCCTGATTTCAAGGATCTTTTTACCCATCCTTGAGATGTTCACGTTAATGTTTATGCTCTTGTCTTCAGGCCTCTTTGCAGCCCTTTCCTTTATTTCGTAGAACGATTCGATCCTTGATTTAGCCTTATGCCGGCGCGCTTTGGGCATCCGTCTCATCCATTCGAGTTCTGTCTTCAGGAGGTTTTTTGCCTTTTCAGTATTTATCTTTGCAGAACTATCCCTGCTTTGTTTCTTCTCAAGGAAATATTCATAATTCCCTTCATAACGGTAAAGCTCATTGTCTGAAAGCTCAAGTATTACATTGCAGACCCTGTCAAGAAAATACCGGTCATGAGTTACCATCAACAGCGTCTTATTTGACTTGATAAGGTACTCCTCCAG
>JAHEYW010000312.1:1112-2760 GCA_023251395.1 Bacteroidales bacterium | reverse complement strand
AACCTGCAGCAACACCCGCAATATTAAAAATACTATGCCACATCATAGCATAGCGCCTTGGGATCTTTGTACCGACAATAACCCTCCCCTTGTTAATCAGGTCAGTCTTAATATCGAAATAATCATTTATCACATACCCTCCGGCGGTTATAAGCACTGTAGCCATAACAAGCAGGATGAAATCATTCAATGGAAACTGGAGAGTCATAGGTACTTCTTTGCCTGTGGCTTTGGTAAGGATTACTCCAATTTTGCTTATCAGGGGGGCAAGAATTGCATATCTCATCAGTACCATTGTAAGTACAACTATAAGAAGATTTTGCCACCTGATCAGATTAAAAAATGCTTTCATAAATTACCATGTAAATGCGTCATGATCCATCCAGTTATTATGTAGTCTCAGAACCTGTTCTATAACATCCCTTACGCACCCCTCCCCTCCTCTCTTATCTGAAATGTAGCAGGCAACCTGCTTGATTTCACTATCAGCATCAGACGGACATACTGCAATTCCTGCCTCCTTCATCACTTTAAAATCAGGGATATCGTCACCCATGAATAAAACATCAGACTTATTAAGATTGTACTTTTTCAGAAAAAAGTTGAAATGGTCAAGTTTTGACCTGCTATTAAGAAAGATATCTTTTATTCCCAGCACTTTTAGTCTTTTCCGGTACTCCTTTGAACTGCATCCCGAGATTACACCAATATGATATCCCTTCCTGGCCGCAAGCTGCAATGCATAACCATCACGCAGGTTAATGGTTCTGTTTGGAACACCAAACGAATTCAAATTTATTGTCTGCAATGATAATACTCCATCGATATCAAAAATGAATGCCTTGACTTTTGAAAGCTCTTCTTTAAAATTCGCCATAAATCACTGCTTTTTGTAGTATTTAATTATAGATTCCGTAATCTGATAATATGTTTTCTGCAGTTCGGGCGCGAAAGATAGTAATTCCAAATGTTTTTCGATAGTATTCTGATCATTTCGTACAGCAGGTCCGGTTTGAGAATTTTCCGGCCCCAACGACATTGCTTTCGAGATGGTCTCATTCAATAAGGGATTAAGCAAGTCAAAAGAAAAGCCGGCTTTCCCGGCTATCTCATTTCCAGCCGTAAGCATATGGTTTGTAAAATTATTAACAAAAACTGCAGCAAGATGAAGCATTCTTCTGCGCTCAGCTTCAACGAAGTGAGCCTTTCCGCCAATTGAATCCACAAGACTTTTCAGAAGTGCAGCTGAATATTCATCAGACGCCTCCAGGAGAACCGGAAGATCCTGAAAGCTGACGTCTCTTCCGTAGGAAAAGGTTTGCAAGGGATAAAAAATGCCTTTCCGTTTGATCTGCTCAGGAAAAATGTCGAGGCTAAAACTACCCGCAGTATGGGCAACTAAAGTGCCAGGCCGGCATTTTATATTATTAAGAACTCTTTCAAGATTATGGTCAGGTACCGCAACTATTATTATGTCGGTAGAATCGGGGAAAATCAGCTGTGATGACCATTCCGCACGACACTCATCAGCAAGTGAACGTCCCCTGACTTCTTTTTCCGAAACAATCAGGTCAATTCTGCTGCCGGCACGAAATAATTCCCGGCAGAAAGCACCGCCAACTCTTCCGACCCCGGCAAAGGATAAGTT
>JAHEYW010000312.1:0-1102 GCA_023251395.1 Bacteroidales bacterium | reverse complement strand
CCGTAAAGATTCGATTCAACGTTGGTGACCCGAATGTTATAAATCTTATAATAACTCTGCTGGTAAGTACTATTACTGTTCTGATACAGGTAATTACATTCCCAGTATGCCGAACCGGTAACCATAAGGATGTCGCCTGGTTTTGAATCTTTAAGTTTAGGAAACATCTCACTTGGATTACAGAAATAGTATATTGAATACGGGTTATCGGTTGTTGTAAATGTTATATTGGTTCCGGTAGCATTAAAATCAATATATGCCTGAGCCTGAGTAAGAGTAAACAGCTGATCCCCGTCACATCCGCATTTTGCCTGCTTCTTGCAACCTGTGTAGCTTACAACAGGAGCAAAAATTATCAGGACAACAAACACTTTCCGAATTATATGTCCTTGCATCTCATTTTTTTTTGATAATAGTAATTAATGAACAAAGTTACAATTAATTTCATGCCTGAGCTGTAGGGCCACCAAAATTTAATGGCATTACCGGACCTGAATCTTTAACTTCCCTGATTATCCCGTGAACAGCTTCATACTTGTCGATATTATCCTGAAGTGCAGCTACCAGTCTCTTTGCATGTTCCGGTGTAAGGATGATCCGCGATTTGACTTGTGCTTTTGGTATACCAGGCATAATTCTTACAAAGTCGATAACAAATTCAGAAGCTGAATGAGTAATGACAGCAAGATTTGAATATGTTCCCTGTGCCACTTCTTCATTTAGTTCAATACTTATCTGTGCAGGAATCTTAGGATCTGTCATAGCAATAATTATTTATTTTTCTTACCGGTTACAACCTCAGCTTCCTGTGGTACACCGACAAGACTTTCATATTCCTCAAGAGAACCAACTATAATTCCATTATACTGACGTTGTCCTGTTCCTGCCGGAATAAGATGGCCGACAATAACGTTCTCTTTCAGACCTTCCAGCCTGTCGATCTTGCCTAAGATAGCAGCCTCGTTCAACACTTTCGTTGTCTCCTGGAATGATGCTGCAGAGAAGAAACTCTTTGTCTGAAGAGAGGCTCGTGTGATACCTTGCAGAACCTGACTTGACGTTGCGGGAATTGCATCCCTGGCCTCAACGATCTTCATGTCGC
>JAHEYW010000311.1 GCA_023251395.1 Bacteroidales bacterium | reverse complement strand
TTTCAGTGAAGGAGTATCTTATTTTGGTACGAAGCAGGAAAAGGAATTCATTAAAAGGATTTATTATGACCTCCCAAATATTTCCATCGATTATGGAATTCTTGAGAAAGCCTCAAATGTGTATGTTATAGGAGCTGATCTTGGTTGGTCAGATCTTGGAACATGGAGTGCCTTATACGGTCACAAGGAGACCGATTCAAATAGAAATGCATTAACAGGAGGAAAAATATTCGCCCCTGACAGTCATGGAAACCTCATAAGTATACCCGATGGAAAGGTAGCACTGATTGAAGGACTTGATGATTACATTGTTGTTGACACCTCCGATGCCCTTCTGATAATAAGAAAGCAGGAGGAACAGAAGATCAAGGAATACCTGGAATCAATTAAATCAATCTCTGGAGGTGAAATTGCCTGAAGGCCATTCATCTCATCTAAAGCGATTGCCCCCGGTACAAAAATGATTTTTCATTTATAATATTATCAAAAATTGATGTAGTTTTAGCCTTTCCTGATGCCTTATTGTTTGGCAAAAAACAAATATCTTTATTTGATCTACAACAAATAGACATAACAGATTTGAGATCACTAAAATATCAGACAATCACTCTTTTACAGGGACAATTGATCTTAATATTTTCAAAGTCGTCCCGTAATTTTAATATTCCAATTAGAATATGATTTCAGTAATCATCATGTAATTAATTTTACGATCATGAAGACAATTCTAAGGAGCAGAACAAAAGAGGTGATCATAAGTACAGATGGGCCGGTAATTGTAATTGGCGAATGTATTAACCCTACACGGAGAAAGAAGCTTGTTTCAACTCTGCAGGAAGGGAACTATGAGTTCATGCTTGAGCTGGCTGACAGTCAGATAAAGGCAATGGCTGATATGCTTGATGTGAACGTAGGCTTTCCTGGTGTAGATGATGTAAAACTGCTTCCTGAAGCTGTACGGCATCTCCAGAGCCACTGCGATGTTCCTCTTTGTCTGGATTCCCCAAACCCTAGAGCTATTGAAGCTGCACTCAAGGTTATTGACGGGAAATGCCTGATCAACTCTGTAAACGGAGAAGAAAAATCACTTAGTGCTATCCTTCCCATTGTCAGGGAATATGGAGCAGCCGTTATTGGATTGGTGATGGATGATGAAGGAATTACTCATGATCCTTTGAAGAGGCTCTCCGTTGCAGAAAAAATTGTGAACAGGGCTGTGCAGATGGGTATTCATGAAGAGGATGTGATTATTGACCCTCTTGCCATGGCTGTCAGCGCAGACCCAAGAGCCTGTGTGGTAACTCTCGAAACTATTAAGCTGGTGCATGACAAACTTGGACTCAATATTACCCAGGGGGCCAGCAATATTTCATTTGGACTACCTGACCGTGAGACCCTTAATATTGCACATATGGTTCTTTCAATATACAATGGTCTTACCTGTCCTATAGCTAATCCCGAAAAAATTATGGCAGCAGTGCGTGCTGCAGATCTTATACTCGGCAGGGATGATTTCGCTATGAGATTCATAGAGTTCTCTCAAACTAAACTTTCATGATTATAACACCTTCTCGCAGATGGCAGCCTGCCTTTTATCCCTTCCGGAAAGAAAAGCCAGGCAGAAGGCTTCTTGCCCGGTTAGAACGAATAGTAAAGGGCCCACTCTTCGGATGCAGAATGTGTGGCAATTGTCTTCTGCAGGAGACCGCTTTCATTTGCCCTATGGAATGCCCAAAGGGTCTTAGAAATGGGCCATGCGGAGGATCGACCTCCCAGTTTTGCTATGTAGATGAAACCCGGAAATGTATCTGGTACGCAATCTATGAGAAGTCATTTAAAATGGGAAGGGAAGAAAAGCTGATGGAAGTCCTTCCTCCATTGGACTGGGATAAAACAGGTACCGAAACATGGGGAGATGTTGTCAGACAAATCAGAAAGACAGGTACCGGAAGATTTGTAAAAAGTCTCTTTTCACCCGATAAAACAAGAAAGGAGTATGTCTGGGAGAGTGTGTTCAGGACAATACGGCAACCAGAATGGTGGAAGGGAGACTCTGAATTTCATCCACCGGTAAATAATGAACCGGTTTCTGACCTTGAGCGCAGATTAAGGAATAGAGAATTTGTTGTTACTACTGAAATTATACCGCCACTGCATTCAAATACAAAAAAACTCAGACAAAATATTGAAGTTGTTAAACAACATGTTGCAGGGATAAATTTCACAGACAACTCATCCGCCTTTCCAAGAATGTCGAGCTTCGCATGTTGCGTTGTCGCAGCAGAAATGAAAGCTGAACCTGTTCTTCAGATCACGGCAAGGGATAATGCCAGAACCGGACTACAGTCGAGGGTACTGGGTGCAGATGAACTTGGAATCAGAAATATTTTGTGTATTACAGGTGATAACCCCAGGACTGGCCCGGCACCAAGAGCCAGTATGGAGCTTCTTGATCTTGACTCAGTCCAGATGTTATGGATACTTCGTCGAATGAGAGATGAAGGTACCTATCTGGACGGACGTCAGATGAAATTTCCTCCGAAATTCTTCCTTGGTGCTGCAGCATCACCTTTTGCCTCTGAACCAAAATTTCAGGCAATCCGTGAACACAAAAAAATTAATGCGGGAGCACAGTTCCTTCAGACAAACCTTGTATTTGATCCCGATGGACTTGACAAATGGCTTGAAGAACTTTACAGGAGGAATATCCTGGATAAAGTCTTCATACTGGTTGGAATAGCACCACTTAGAAGTATAAAT
>JAHEYW010000310.1 GCA_023251395.1 Bacteroidales bacterium | reverse complement strand
CGTATACCTTGAAAGTTAAATTATTGTACTCAGGATCAGGACGCCTATCAGTCCCATAAAAGATATGATTGTCTCCATTATTGTCCAGGAGAAGAATGTCTGTTTCAGCGAAAGATTGAAAAACTCCTTGAACATCCAGAAACCCGGATCATTCACATGCGACCCAAAAACACTGCCTGATCCAACGGCCAATACCATCAATTCAGGTGAAACATGAGTTGTTACGAGAAGTGGCACTAATATTCCGGAAGCAGTAATACCGGCTACAGTTGCAGAACCGAGCGTCACTCTTAATAAGGCAGTTACCACCCATGCAAATACAAGGGCAGGCATATGCCAGGAACTACTGAACGAGGAAATGTATTCAGAGGTGCCGCTGTCAGTGAGTATCTGTTTAAAAACGCCACCAGCTGTTATTATAAGCATTATTATGGAAATTCCTGATATACCCTCATTCAGCCACTTCATTGCATTTGCTGTTGTCTGGCCAGTTCTTGAACCAAAGTACCACAGGGCAACAATAACAGCGATTAACAATGCAATATTGGCATCACCAACAAAACTCAGGATCTGATTTATCAGAGATGTTTCAGGCAACACACTTCTGGAGATTACTGACAGGGCAATCAGAAATACCGGGAGCATTGCAATTGAAAAGCTGGGAAATGCACGTGGCAGTTTTTCATAAGGAATATCCACCTGCTCAGCAAACATACCAACCAGGTCAATCCTGACATTCTTAAGTAACTTACCCAGAAAAGGTCCTGCAACTATTATTGCCGGTATGGCGATAACAGATCCCAGTATCATTGTTTTTCCAAGGTCAGCTTTAAATGCATTCACAAGTATGACCGGACTTGGATGAGGTGGCAGGAAACAATGAACCGTTGACAATGAAGCTGCCATTGGTATTACCAGATAGAGCAGCGGCAGTTTAGTTTCCTTTGCAACTGAAAAAACCAAAGGAACAAGGATAATAAAGCCGGCATTGTAATAAAGAGGAAGTCCGACAAGAAATCCAGTTAAAAGAAGTGACCATTGTATATTTTGTACCCCGAGTCCATTAATAAGTGTGGTTGATATTTTTTTTGCGGCACCGCTGGATTCAAGTATTTTTCCCAGTATAGCACCCAGACATAATATCAGAGCCAGACCTGAAAGAGTTGATCCAACACCGCTTTCAACAGACTTTACCACCTCCATCGGTTTCATTCCAAGAAATAAACCTGTAAGAATGGCAACTATAAGAAGTGATATAACCGGACTTACTTTTTTAACCGAAAGGTATATCTGTAAAGAGACAGCAAGAATTATTATTATGAATGTCATACTTTCAAATGAATTTTCTTAAAACCGTCGATATATTCAACTGTTTGAAATCGCGAGGAAACCTACCCATGGCCCCTCCAAGGAGGGGCATTTGATCGTTCAATACCTTTCAACTCTCTCCCATTCCCCCATTCCCCAATTCCCTCCTCTACTCAATGAAGGTCTCTCGATACAACAGAACCCGATCCACCTATGAGAAAATCAAAATCACACCCCTTATCTGCCTGAGTGACATGTTCTATAAACATTTTGGTATATCCTCTTGTGGCTCTTGGCTTTGGAGCGACCCATGCATCCCTTCTTTTCTTCAGTTCTTCATCAGAGACCAGCAGATTGAGAGTTCTTTTTTCAACATCGAGATCAATTATATCGCCATTTTTTACCAGAGCCAGGGTTCCACCGATAGAAGCTTCCGGCGAAATGTGAAGAACCACTGTCCCATATGCTGTGCCGCTCATCCTTGCATCAGAAATACGGACCATATCTGTTATTCCTTTCCTGATGAGCTTTTCAGGAAGTTCAAGATTGCCGACTTCTGGCATTCCTGGATAGCCTACAGGACCGGCACCTTTAAGTACCATAATACAGTTTTCATCAATATCGAGATTGGGATCGTCTATCTTCGCATGATATTCCTCAATATTCTCGAATACGACAGCTCTTCCCCTGTGTTTAAGCAGCTTGCCAGAAGTGGCAGAAGGTTTTATCACAGACCCGTTTTCGCAAAGGTTGCCTTTGAGAACTGCTATTCCGGCTTTTGGTTTCAATGGTTTATCAAGCTCAAAGATCACATCACGATTGTAGCAAGGAGCTCCTTTGCAGTTCTCACCAACTGTTTTTCCATTTACAGTAATAGCATCTGAATGAATAATGTCTTTTAACTGGTCGATAATAACAGGAAGACCTCCGGCGTAATAAAAATCTTCCATCAGATATTTTCCTGAAGGCATCAGATTCAGCAGAAGAGGCAAATCACTTCCAAGGCTGTCAAAATCATCAAGTGTAAGATCAACTCCTATCCGGCCTGCTATAGCCAGCATATGAATAAGCAGGTTGGTTGAACCACCTACTGCAGAGTTTATCTTAATTGCATTTTCAAAAGCCTTTCTGGTGAGAATATCTGACATTTTCAAATTCTCATTCACCATTTCCACAATTCTGTTTCCGGATAGATGAGCCATCACTTTCTTCCTTGAATCGACAGCAGGTATTGCTGATGCACCAGGCAGAGTAAGACCCAGCGCCTCAACCATTGAAGCCATTGTTGAAGCTGTACCCATTGTCATGCAATGGCCAGCACTTCTCGACATGCAGGTCTCTGCTTCAATAAGGTCTTCCCGGGAAACTGTTCCTGCTTTCATTCCTTCGGATAGCTGCCATGTTGCGGTACCTGACCCAATGTCCTTTCCCCTGAATTTACCATTCAGCATTG
>JAHEYW010000309.1 GCA_023251395.1 Bacteroidales bacterium | reverse complement strand
CTCCTGTAGTTTTCAACTTCCCATTGATCGATAAAGTTTACCTGCTCCGGAGAAAGGAATTTAATACCCCCGAATTGAGAAGCGAAGTGACTGATTTTTATCAACTCTTCGTAGACATCAAGGCATACTTCTGCAGACTGATAATTTTCAGCAACTGAAAACACACCCATGTCTTTAATGACGATTACCCTGGGCAGAAAGCCGTACTCGTTCATGAAGTGAGGCAACTGGTAACGCAAGGAATCCAGGATCTTCTCATCAGTTGAGGACTGTTCAATATACAGATATCTTGTTTTGCAGTAGACGATTATGTCGGGAGTCAGCGGCAGGGAGATTTTATGAAACTCCTGCTGGTTTGTGTAAAATTTTGCAATGAGGGAATTATTACGGTATCTAATTATACCGGGACTGTCGCCTGAAAGAAGCATTCTCATTACTGGCAGCACCTTATGCAGCAATGGGTTATAAGGCAGGGGCTGAACCTCTGTGACAGGTGATATATTTTCGCTTATTTTCTGAATCAAATCATCATATATTCTTACGATCTCTTCTGTAGTATCGGCTCCGACAAACGATCCGTGATTTTCCAGAAAAATTACCCCTGGATCATGAAAAAACTTTTCACGATAGACTTTTATTTCCGATTCAAGTTTTTTGAACAGGGTGTATCCCGGATCGGTGTAGGGAACAAACAGCACGCTCTCTCCAAAGATTTTAACAGTCATGCTCTTTGCATTTCTGCTGCAAAGCAACCCATTGATAAGGGTGGGGTGGAGGTGTACGACAAATTTGTACTTTATTATCTCATGTAATGAAGTCTCAACCGATTGTCTCCTGTTATTGTCATTGCCGGTAATGCTCCCCAGCATGTCTTCCAAAACCTGTTTTTCCCTGGCCGGAGGATCATCTGAATAAATATTAGATGAGATCTGATGTAGTTTCTCCCTGTTTAAAACCACCAGGCCTTCTTCAGTGAGCTCAGCCAGTGACTGGCCGCTGGCTTTGATCCAGATGGTCTCATCATTTTTGAAAGAAGTGTTTCCGCCACCGGCAACAACATAATCTTTGTTGCTTCCGTAATACTTTGAAATTTCAAGCAGTTGATTTATTTCCGCCTTCATATTAACGCTTTATTAAGAAGTATTCGATAACCATCTGGCCAAGATTTATCAATTCTCCCATTTGTTTTTTACTATGAGTTCCATCCGGCAGTACATACCCTTGTCTTCCATCGGCTCTCAGGTACTGATGAGCTGCAATAATACATGCACCTTCCCATGCAATTCTTTTTAACGGTTCGTCAAGCGGTACCGACCCCCGTGCTGATACCGTAAGAGGTATCATTTCGGGTGTATTATGCTCTGTACCAAAGGTTATAATAAATCCTTTGTCATGAAAAAACTCCACGAAGCTTTTAAGGATATTGAAATCGTTTCTTCCCGGAATCAGCTCTAAACATTCAATACCAAGTTTTTTGAGTGACTCGAACAGGATTTCAAAATCAGTTTCGAATTCAGTGAATTTCCCAGATGGATCATCGAGTAATACCGGGTAGCAGGGAATACCGCCTGCACGGATTATAATTTTAATGATTTTTTTCAGCTCCATAAATGAGTTTTCATCCTCCTCAACAAATGCCGCTCCTCCGCTCTTCAGAAGATTCGATCTGATCTCATTTTCAAGTAAAGCAGGGTTTGATAATCCGCTTTTCGATTTTTTACCACCATACAATTTTTCGAGAAAACCAATCTGTTGATCCGAACCGGTAAAATTCTCCATTGTAAGATCCCTCAAAGCTTTGGCTATATGTCGCTCCCTTACCAGTTCATGTGCATATTTGTCTTTAATCGTCTGGTATGAAAGTTTGAGTGAAGGATTTTCCTTCTCAATAAGCCCGTTGAGCTTTGAGATCACCGCCTTTATCTGCAACTGACTCTCCTTAATAACATTTTTAAGCTGTCTTTTCTGTATCCAGCCGGTACTGAAAGGAAAGTCCAGACCCTTTCCGCTGAAATATATCCTTCCCGGATTATTGGGATCATTTATCCTGATTCCATTTTCCTGTTCCTCCTTCAGCAAACCAATAAACTCTATGTTGAATAGTGGAAAAATCTTATTGGCTACACATCCATTATGGAATTCTTTGTAACCATCAGCAACGTAAAAATCGTTTATACCAAGGACTGCTATTTTTTCTTCTCCGGCCATACTGAATGCTGTATCCAGAGCTCTGAAGGCGCTGAAAGAATATGGAGTATGAATATGTCCGTTGGCTTCCCGGTACCGGGGTAATGGAATTCCCTTGATTTCTTTTAGAAGTATATCAGGCGGGGGAAAACCAGAAAGGAAATTCTTCATTTTTGATTCAGATTTTTGTTTCCAGTTTAAGATCTGAAAGAAGTTCGTTTATCCTGTTGATCTCATCTGCGGTCAGACGGAAATCAGCTGCTTTGACATTATCCAGCACCTGTGCTGCATTTCTTGCCCCGGCCAGTACACATGTTATGCCTGGCTGCTGCAGGGTCCAGTTGAGCACCAGCTGGCAAAGAGCCACATTTCGCTCCTTTGCAATTTCCCTTAGCCTGTCTGTAAGTTTCAGAATCCTTGAAAGGTTAGGCTCTTTATAATAGATTGTTGAGGGTCTGTTATCACCCTCGTTGAATTTGTGCCCCGGTCTTATCTTTCCTGTCAGCAGCCCTCTCTGAAGGGGACTGTAAGCAAGTATGCCAGTATTATTATCAATGCAATGCCTTACTATATCTTTCTCAATACTACGGTTTACCA
>JAHEYW010000115.1 GCA_023251395.1 Bacteroidales bacterium | reverse complement strand
ACCGATGAATATTGCAATGGATTACTCATGGTATGGAAAGGACATGGAGTGGCAAAAGGACTATGCAAAAAGGATCCAGAACTTCCTCTTCTGCAGAGGCATTGATACTTATGAAGATCAGTTCAATATAGATGGTACATTGCCAACCAATATACTTCAGGCAGGTGGAAAAAGGAAGTTGCGCCATTCACTAGGACTGGTTGCAACGGCTGGCGCTGCTTCTATTATGGGGACACAGGCAAAGAGCTGGAAATTTGTTGATGCTGTCTGGAATGGCAAGAATAAGCCATATGACGATGGCTATTTCGACGCTTATTATGACGGGTTACTTCATCTTTTCAGTGTAATGCACCTTAGCGGTAATTACAGGATCATTAAACCCGGGATGAAATAGAATTCAGATACCAGATTCAGGAATTTTAACATAATGTTGTATAGCAGGTAATTCCAGCCTATTTTTATAGTTTTCATGAAACATGGTTCACACAAAATTCCTAATTTGGTACAAATTTATTTTCATGTGGGGAATTGATTTCTATTTTCAAGGAATAACCTGATATAATTTTGACCTAATCATTAAACACAAACATTATGAAAACCAAAAAACTTCTTTCCCGTACAGGGATAACATTGATTTCGGCAACTGTTATGGTTTCCGCGATCATGTTGCTTGCAAGTTTCGGGGGTCCCGGAAGCAAGGAACCTGCCAGTCAACAGGATTCAAAAGGTCTTAAGGACTATTACAAAAATTTCTTTCCGATCGGAGTAGCTATCGGACCAACTTCTTTTGATGGCCCTCAGGGTGAACTGATCAAGAAAAACTTCAACAGCGTTACATGCGAAAACGTGATGAAACCAGGACTCATTCATCCTGAAGAGAACAGGTACAACTGGGAACCAGCTGACAAGATTGTGGCTCAGGCAATGGCAAATGGAATGAAAGTTAGAGGTCATACACTTTGCTGGCACACACAAACAGCAGCATGGATGACTAAAGATGCCCAGGGAAACCCTGTTACCAAAGAAGTCGCATTTGCCAGACTTAAAGAACACATAACAACCGTTGTATCTCATTACAAAGGTAAAGTATACTGCTGGGATGTTCTCAATGAAATTATCTCAGACGATTCTTCAAAAACAAAAATTTACAGGGAGACTGCTCCATGGTACAAGATATGCGGAGATGAATTTATTCCAAAGATTTTTCAGTGGGCACATGAAGCTGACCCAAATGCAATTCTTTTCTACAACGATTATAATACAGAGAATCCAATAAAAAGAGAAAAGATCTATAATTTCCTGAAAAAGCTTCTCGCACAGGGCGTTCCTGTTCACGGTGTAGGTCTTCAGGCTCATTGGAATATGAATAGTCCGAGTGAAGAACAGATCAGGGAATCGATAGATAAATTCGCATCTCTGGGTCTGAAAGTACAGTTTACAGAACTGGATGTCACAACCAGGGGAAACAGATCAGATACCACCAAGACATTCACTCCTGAGAAAGAGAAGAAACAGATGGAATTTTACAAAATGGCATTCAAAGTGTTCAGGGAAAAGAAAGATAAAATCACCGGCGTCACGTTCTGGAATGTTTCTGACAGAGGCAGCTGGTTAGACAGAGGTGGTAAGGCATATCCTTTGCTTTTTGACGTTAATGATCAACCTAAAAAAGCATACTGGGAAGTAGTTAAATTCTAAGGTCTTGAATTGTAATCTTCTTCATCACATAAAGAAGGTGTTCCAAATGGACACCTTCTTTTATTACATCCCTGCTTAAACCTTCTTAAGAACTTTCTGCAGCTCCTGAATCTCATTTGAAAGGTTTGAAAGAAGTCGGTTATTCTGGTCTGCAAACCTGGCAGTAACATACTGAATGTACAGTTCCATATTTTCTTCTGCCCTCTTTAAACCTGTATCTCTTATGAAATCGTTTTTGAATTCATTGAACCTGTTGTATGAGCTGAGTAATGCCATAATTGTTTTTATTTATATTTGGTTTCCCTGCAAATTTATTCATTTAATCTGAACCAGTTTTTTTATAGCCGGGAAGGTTTTAAAATGAAAAAGACATGGAGACTTTCTGTTTTTTGTATTCCATAATGATAAAAATGCTTAATTAACTTTACATAACATTCAACTCTCTGATAATGTGCATCTGATGTCAAGACAGGATCATTTCATGTAGAGAACGGACCTTTATCAGACAGTGTCCTGCGAATAGAATAATTTGTTAAATTGCATTGGTAACTTATCCTTAACCACCCATGAAAACTGTTGCTCAAAAATTTAAATCCATAGTACTTCCGTTCAGTCTGATCACAATCATTGGAATCTCTGGCTGTCAGACTCAAAACGAAAATAAAAAGAAGGTCATTTCTTCTGAGCCGGAAACAGGCTTTTATGTTAATCCAATACTGGGAGGTGATTATGCAGATCCCTCAGTGCTACGAGTTGGGAAGGATTATTACATGACCCACTCATCATTCAATTATTATCCCGGATTACTTATCTGGCATTCTACAGACCTGGTTAACTGGACGAGAGTTTGTCATGCTCTTAATAAAAATGTAGGATCAGTATGGGCACCCGATTTTGTAAAATATAAGGATACTTTCTATATCTATTTTCCTGCAGGCGGAACAAACTGGGTTGTTACAGCTAAATCACCTCAGGGTCCCTGGACAGAACCTGTTGACCTGAATCTTAAAGGATATATTGATCCAGGACATGTTGTTGGTCCGGATGGAAAAAGATACTTATATCTTTCAGAAGGTTTTATTGTTCAGCTCACCGAAGATGGTCTTGCTGCAGCAGGAAAACTGGTTGATACTTACAAGGGCTGGAAATTCCCCGAGACATGGAGCACGGAATGCTTCTGCCTTGAAGCTCCAAAATCAACTGTCAAAGACGGGTATTATTTTATCACAGTTGCAGAAGGGGGTACTGCAGGTCCTGCCACTTCACATATGGTCGTGGCTGCCCGTTCAAAATCACCATTCGGGCCCTGGGAAAACTCACCTTTTAACCCGGTAATACATACTGAGAACAGAAGTGAGAAGTGGTGGAGCCAGGGGCATGGTACACTAGTGGACGATATCAATGGCCAATGGTGGATAATGTATCATGGATATCTTAACGGCTTTCACACTCTTGGAAGACAAACACTTATGCTCCCGGTTGAATGGACGGCAGATAACTGGTACAAAATACCTGACGGGATTAAGAGCAGCAGCAGAGTCCAGAAACCTTCCGGAGAACAATCACCTTCAGGGATTGGACTTTCAGATGATTTTTCAGGAAACTCACTTGGATTACAATGGCAGTTCTACAAGAAATTTGAGCCTGAACGTGCTGTTATTACAGATGGAAAACTCACTTTCACTGCAGAGGGATCTTCTTTTGATGACAGCTCACCCCTGCTGGTAAATGTTCCTGATAAAAAGTATGAAATAATTACTGAATTCTCTGTCCAGGACGATGTCACTGCTGGTCTATGCCTCTATTATAATGAGTCTGCCAATGCAACAATTGCAGCCACAACACAGCAGTTTACTGTTCATTTACAGAAAAATACATCAATTAACACAAAAAATACAATAGGGAATCATGGTTTTCTGAGGATATTAAATGAAGAGAACGAAGTAAGCTTTTATTTCAGTAACGACGGAAAAACCTGGTCCCGTGTTGACAGAAGCATTGAAGTTTCGGGATATCACCATAATGTTTTTGGAGAATTTCTCAGCCTCAAAGCAGGTCTTTTTGCTTTTGGAAAAGGGAAAGTAGTATTTGATAATTTTACATACACTAAACTATAACCTTCAGGTCGACAAGGAAGATTATTATTATTAAATGCCAGATATTGTTTCTGCTTCAGAATTCAATTTTTCTGATCTCCCTTTTCCTCCAGATGCTTATTGATGGCATCAACATTTATTTTTATATCTGAAATGGAATAATAAAACATATCAAGGGGTATATCTAATCCCTGAGCGGGGCCTTCAGATATAAAGCCTATTTGTTTCTTCGGCACATCAAGGGTAATTGCATATAATTTGAAATTCTTGTCAGACCCCATAAATAGCCATTTATTCTTATCAGGGCTTACTTCACGGAAATCGATAATAAAAGCCTTCTCAATCAGCGCTTTTTCATGGTTATTCCCGAAAATCCTGATTGTAAGCAGATCCTTATCGATCTCTATTAACATATTCTCCTTAATGCTTTTTGTCGGAATATAGGAATCTTTTGTTACGCTCCACTTACAGTAAACCAGAGAGTCAGAAGTAATTGAGATCTGTCCTTTTGCTGAAAGGACAGTTGTCAAAAATGCTGCGAAGAAAATAATCTTTTTCATGACAATAAATTTTCAGGTTTATACTTCTTGTATTTACAATAAGCAAGAAACGTGCTGTTTTAAGTTAAAGGATCCTTAAATAGGGCCATCAAATGATAAATAAACCTTAAAAATCTTTCCCTGGAGGAAGTTAAGGATTTGTTAATCTTCTGATGCAGAAAGAAGACAGGATAATGAATGTGGGTTTTCTGAAGCTTCTACCCTCAATGCAGTATGAAAAAATCTAACGTGTGAGATACAGGCGGTACCGATGAAAATAATAGTAAATCCTTCTGTATTGCAGCGGAGTAAGAATACATTTGCATTTATCAGGTGATTCGGACATGATATTTGCCACAGTGGGAACATAATACCTTCCATTATCGTCCCTCATCGATCCGATATATTTGCAGCTGTCAATCACCATATTTAAAAGGCCGGGATCGGCATATGTATCACATATATAATCTCCGGCTGATGAACAATTTCTTTCATTTACAAGTTCCACCCCACCCAATGTCTCATGGGTAGATAGTAATCCCATAAAGTGGCCAAGCATGGTTGTCAGGGAGTTCCCGGTTATATATTTTTTATCAAGATAAATGATATTACTATCCGGCACATTAGGAAAATATGTAAAGCCATAGCACTTATTGTTCCCAAACTGAAGTGAATCAGCCAGAAAGAGGTTAATTCTTGAGTTTACTGTATACCTGTTCAGAAGTTCTTTTCTGAGGTTATCATATTTTATAATTGAATAGTTATAATCATTCACATAGTCGATCGAATCTATAAAAAACTGTATCCCGGCATACCTGAAAAAACCGTTGGCAAGATTTATGCTGTTCCTTATATTGTTCACATTTACGCCGGCAGTGCCATTGATATTCATAATGATATGAGTTCTGACCGGTACTTTAATCAGGGTACTGACAGTATTGGGATCAAAGCTTATGGAATTCTCCTCCCTGTAGTTCTTAATGATCTCATCAAGGAACGACTGCGTGGCAGTTACACCATCAGGAAGCTGACCCGATGTAACATGTGATATAAATCCAAATAGAAGTAAAATCAGCCAGTTTTTTATTTTTTCCATGCAAGGTGATTTTTCGTGCTCACAAATCATTAGACGTGGCGAGTTGTCCCACAATTTTGAATTCGGTCCTCCTGTTCAGTTGTCTTCCCTCAGGATTATCGGTCCCGTCTCTGCTTGTATTCGGTGCAATTGGAACCCTCATACCATATCCCCTGGCAACAAGTCTCTCCGCGGATATACCTTTGGAGATAATATAACTTACTACGCTTTCTGATCTCTTTTGAGAAAGATCGATATTGTACTGGTCGGTACCACGGTTATCAGTATGTGACCCAATTTCAATAACTCCTGTCGGGAACATGCTGAAGAGGGGCATTACAAGGGTATCGATAGTTTTCTTTGCTTCATCAGTCAGCCTGTATTTGTCATATTCGTAATAAATATTTACCTGTATTGTGACCTTAGGCAGGTAATTTATGAATGTGGTTCCGATCTTTATTGTATCAGAACAGAATTTATTGTAAGTGTTTACCCTGACGCTTTTTTCAAAATAGCCGTAGTTTTTGACAAGAACCTTGTAGTCCTTATCTTTCAGCAGTTCAAATGAAAAATTACCATTCTGATCGGTTGTGGTTTGCTGAACAAGGACCTCTTCTTTTTCTTTTTCCTGTGAGATATAAAGCTCGATAGGAACATCACTGATTGTGGAGTTGTTCTCGGGGTACTTCAAACCGAGGTGATATTTTGAATTAAGCATGTCATAAAAATCATAATTGACTGCGTTCCTGACAATCCCCCATGAATGCACACTTACACACTCAGTTGTTCTGAATGTGAATATATCATCACAACAACTGCCATTATCCATTGACATTGCTCCCGGTCTGTTAGATGTAAAAAAACCCTCTTTATTATTTTTCTGAATTGCGAAGAAATAATCATCAAAAGATGAATTTACAGGTTTTGGCAGTGGAATCGCATCTGTATACATCCTTGTTGACCCTGTGGTTTTATAAATATCGTAGCCACCAAGGTCATTCTTTCTGCCGTTTGAGCTGTAGTAAAGAGTCTGTGTGGATATATCATAAAACGGACAGCATTCATCGCCAATTGAATTGACCTTATTTATCAGGTCAACGGGTTTCTTAAATACTCCTTTTTTATTATCCCATTCAGTCACCCATAGATCCTTTCCCCCTTTTCCTCCAGGTCTGTCTGAGACAAAATAAAGGATAAAATTTCCAGCTTTCAGACTTCTCCCGATAGCTGGCTGGGTGGAGGAATAGTTTTCGATATTTACCGGTGCCGGAAGCTTTTCGGGTAGCTGCCACTGGCCATCTTCAAGATGACTGACATATAATTCGCTTACAATCCTGTTCTGCCAGTTTTTCCGGGTCCGTGAAAAGAAGAGGCTTTTACCATCGGCAGTTAAGACTGCATTCCCTGTGTTTGTTTCAGGATCATTTACCGGCCCTTCCATTAGCCCTGTGGATTTCCAGGACCCATCAACCTTTTCCCCCTTATAAACCTGTCTTACCGGTCCGGCTTCAGATGATTCATTATTTACCGATCCATAAAGTATATGATTTTCATCGATAGGAAAAGGTGCAAAATCAATATCAGCATTATTCAGCTTATCCCCCTGATGTTCAATGATAATATTCCCGTCAAAATTCTTATTTTCCTTAGCCCATTCCGCATTAGCAAGGTAGATTGCATTAAGTCGTCTGTAAAAATGGGGATCCTTCTTGTTTCTGTAAAAACTTTTAAACCTGGTAAAAGCTTCTTTTGCCTTATCATATTTCTCAAGATTCATACAGACGATACCCTTATGATAGTATACCATTACATATTTATGCGGGTCAATTTTCAGGACTGAATCATAATATTGGAGTGCCTTTGAATAGTTCCTTGTTTCAAAATAAAGATCAGCAAGTCTGAATGATAGTTTTATATCCTTTGGTCTGACTGCCAGATAACGTTCATAATGGTCAATCGCATTGTAAATATCTCCCATCCTGTCGAATCTTATTGCTTTTGTTTTCAGGTCTCTGGCGATTCTTTCATCCTGATTGGATGCTGATCCGTATGAATTTGCAGAGGAAATCAGCAAAAGTAAAAACGATAATACAGGCAAAAATATATTCACCAATCCTTTCATTTTTAATGATATGTATCCAGAATATCTCATCTGTTTTCCATCAGTTTAATATATAGCAGGGCTGGTACGCGCTCTTCCGTGCATGTCTTCCACCTGTATACATTAGTGAAATTTCAAATGCCCCGTTGAAGTTTGTTGCCTTTCTTAGCGGGGAAATATTAAAGTCATATGTTAACCCAAGATCAAAACTCATGAAACTTACTCCTCCACCAAGTATCCAGGCATCAATATTCCTGAATGGATTTACCCTGAACATTGTTACGGCAAACAGATCTTTCACCACAGGTGATTTCTCAAGCCTATAATCGCCCTTGCTTCCAAACAGGAACTCAATTGCTCCTGGTGTATAGCTATATAGAATGCAGGGAGTCAGGTCAATATGGCTGTTGAAAGGAACAATAACCTCTCCCTTAAATGTGACCCTCATTGGCAGACGTGTTCCTTCAGAGGAAGTTGAAAACCTCTGTATAGGGAAATTAATATGACTGAGAGAAATACCGGCTGATGGAGTATAGTTCTGCAACAGTGTTGTCCAGAATACCCCCATGTTAAGGTCAAAAAACTGAAGTCTGTCACCAAGACCGTTCTCCATTGAAGGAAGGGCTGAACTGAATAACTCGTTAAACTGATCAAACTGAGTTCCGAATGTGACATTCTTCAGGTTAAATGATTTAAAAGCAAACCCTGGCTGGAGTCCAAAAGTAACCAGCTGATTCCTGAAAAACCTTGAATAACTGAATGAAAGGAAAAATTCATTTGCCGACAGATTAAAAGCAGATGACTGATCATGTATGACAAGTCCCCCTACTCCAAAGGTATTGTTGAGGACAACGACCTTTTTATCAACCGAGGTACAGAATGTTTCATATGGTTCTCCAACCTGTGCCCATTGATTCCTGTAATTGTTGGCAATCCTGAAATTGTCTCCTGCCATACCTGTCGATGCCGGATTTGTAAGAAGAGGTGCTGCAAAAAATTGAGAAAAATGAATATCCTGTGCATTAAGAATTGAGTTATTCGTGATTAAGGTAAGAAAGAAGAAAACGAATATAGCAAGAGGCTCTGATATAAGCCTGTGTGCAATATTTATATTCGTCTTTCTCATATACTCAGATCAAAATGCAATTATTTCAGAAGCAGTAACTCCCCGCTTTTTTCAAAAACATATCCATGAAGTGTTTCTGCCTTTACCAGGTATTTATAAGTATCCGGATTCTGAAGGTGTCCGTTAACATATCCGTCCCAGCCCTGAAGAGGATCATTAGTTGAGAACACTATCTTTCCCCATCTGTTAAAAATTTTAAGTTCAAATTTTGCAATATTCTTTGACTGGAAAATGAATATATCATTCCTCGAGTCCCCGTTTGGTGTGAATGCGGTTGGAGCCTCAAGATAGAAATCCTTTATCACCTCCACATTAAAAGTTTCGTTAAAGTCAAAGCATCCGTTTTTAGTCGCGACCTTGTAGGCAGTTGTGTTTGCAGGAGCCACCCAGGGGTTATTGCATCCGGTACAGGAAATCTTATAAGGGGGTGACCAGGAATATACGACATCAGGTTCAGAAGTCTGGATCAGGAGCTGAACTTTCTGACCGACATAAATCGAAGTATCCCCTCTTGGCGACCTTGTAAGATCAAATGGTCTGTTCACCATGATCGTTTTGGTTCTGGATGCAGAACACCCACCTGCATTTGTTACCAGAGCAGTATAAGTCATAGCACTTGTAATTCTGACTGTCACACTGAAAGCTGTTGTACTGCTCAATCCGTTTGACGGAGACCATCGGATAGCCTTTCCTGCTACTGGATTTACATTTAGAGTCACTGAACCCTTCCCCGCACATATTATTGAATCACCATCAATCGTGAAGGAAGGAAGTGCGATAACAGAATATTTTTTAATCAGAGTATCGGAACAACCTCCTGATTCCTTTGCCACAAGCCGGACATTATAATCTCCTGCCTTGCCGAAATTCACATTGGTAATGTTGAAATCAGTAGAAGTTACAACGTTGTCGATTGACCAAACCCAGGAATCTGAGTATTTCGATTTATTTACAAAGTTCAGTTTAACACCGTAACAATGTGTAAGAGTACTGTCAGTTGTGTCAAATAAGGCCTGTACTTTTGAAATATTCAGTGTATCCAGAACACGGATTGCGTTGCATGTATTGTTGATCATCTGGATAGATGGAGCTATTTTCCCCCGTGATGTATATTTATGAGTAACCGGATTCGCTGTAGAAGTTGTGCCATCGCCGAAGAACCATTTGAATTGGGTAAGGTTCTTTACAGAATCCATTTTGAAAGTAACTGAATTGTTATAGCACAATTTCTGAGGGGAGACATTTATAACTCCATAGGGACCATTAATTGCAATTGTTTTTGATGTGGTGGCTGTACAACCGTTAAGTGTCCTAACTGTAAGATTTGCAGCAAAATTCCCTGATTTTGTAAAAATATACTTCACATTATTTGAGGTCCGTGTTGTTAGTGTGTGATTGTCAAAAGTCCAGAGATAGTCAACAGCCGGACTTCCAATCGAATTATTATGGATAAACTTAACTGTATCAGGGAAACAATAAAAAACAGTATCACTTGCAGTAAAGTTTGCGTCAGCTTTTTCAACTGATATATAATTCACCTTTGTAAGAGTATCCGTGCAGCCTGATTTTGAGGCGGTGATGGAAACACTAAATTGCCCGGCCTTAGTATAAGTATGACTGTTGCTGGTCGATGGGACTGACCCGTCACCAAAGTTCCAGGAAACACTCGTAAGGCTTGAATCAACCGGA
>JAHEYW010000308.1 GCA_023251395.1 Bacteroidales bacterium | reverse complement strand
CCTCTCCCTTTCAACCAGCAGACGTACGGCGACCGACTGAACTCTGCCGGCGGATAGTGACGGCTGAACTTTTTTCCAGAGTACCGGTGAGATTTCAAAACCGACCAGACGGTCAAGTATACGACGGGCCTGCTGTGAATTCACAAGGTTCATATCGACCTGCCTGGGATTTTCAATAGCGTTCGAAATAGCCTCTTTGGTAATTTCATGAAACACAATTCTTTTGGTGGTCAAAAGATCAAGATTCAGCACACTGGCAAGGTGCCATGCAATTGCCTCTCCTTCACGGTCCTCATCAGATGCAATCCAAATTGTACCCGAACCCGAAGCTGCTTTGCGCAGCTCATTTACCACTTTTACCTTTTCTTTCGGCACCTCATAATCAGGTGTGAAATCATTTGCAACATCAATTCCCAGATTCTTTTTTGCCAGGTCTCTGATATGGCCGAAACTTGATACAACACGGAAATCTTTTCCTAAAAACTTCTCAATGGTTTTTGCCTTTGCAGGCGACTCAACAATCACAAGATTTTCAATCATCAGACGAAATATTTGTTCTTTTATCAGACGACAAAGTAAATCAATTCGGCACCAAACTTCAAAATAAACGGCTAAGATTCTTTATTATTTGCTATTTTTGACCAAACTTTTTAACTGTATGAAGGGTAATATAAATAACAAAAGATATCTTATTTTGTTCTGGGCATTATTCAGTTTTCCATTCATAATTATAATAATATTATTCATTCTTATATCAAAGGAAAAGCTGGGACCAATGCCCTCTTTTAATGAACTTGAAAATCCGGAATATTTCCTGGCTGCAGAGGTTTATTCTGAAGATAGAGTCCTGCTTGGCAAGATCAGTATTGAGAATCTTACATGGACAGATTATAAAGATATTTCTCACTGGCTTGTCGATGCCCTTATAGCTACAGAAGATATACGGTACAACAGGCATTCCGGCATTGATATCAGGGGTCTTGGCAGAGCTGCAATACGTACAATACTTCTTGGACAAAGCACCGGTGGCGGAAGCACAATTACACAGCAGCTGGCTAAGCAGCTTTACCCCAGGGATACCTCCCGGACATCCTCTTTTATTAAGAAAATCAAGCTCGGGGTTTCCAAATTCAAAGAGTGGCAGACTGCAGTTAAACTTGAGCGCAGTTATACAAAGGAAGAGATCATAACCATGTATCTGAACAAATTTGACTTCAGCTATAATGCCAGGGGAATAAGGTCAGCTGCGAAAGTATATTTCAATACATCTCCCGATTCGCTTAATATTCAACAGGCTGCAGTTTTAATAGGGATGCTTAAAGCGTCTACAAGATACAATCCGGTAAGGAATAAAGATCTTATGCTGCAGCGAAGAAATGTGGTTATTTCACAGATGGAAAAATACAACTATCTGACGCCTTCCTTCGCCGACTCGGTGAAGAATCTGCCAATAGAAGTTGACTTCAATATTGAGGACCATAATTCCGGTCTGGCCACTTATCTGAGGCAATATATTACCAACACAATGAAAAGACCTTTACCCGACCGTAATAAATACAGGAACCAGGGATCTTATGAAGATGCATTATGGGAATGGGAGAACAATCCGCTGTACGGCTGGTGTAACAAAAATAAAAAACCCGACGGATCGTACTATGATGTATACAGGGACGGCTTAAAAATTTACACCACAATTAATTCCCGTATGCAGAAATTTGCTGAGGAGGCTCTTGCCGAACATCTTTCAAAGGAGGAGCAGCCCCATTTTTATAACAGGGCTAAAGGATTCAAAAATCCTCCTTATTCGGATGATCTTACAAAAAAAGAGGTGGATGATCTGATACAGGCCTCACTGGAGCAAAGTGACAGGTACTATATAATGAGGGCGAGAGGTATACCGGAAGATTCAATAATGCTGGCCTTTAACACACCGGTGAAAATGAGAGTATTTTCATGGGAAGGCGACAGGGATACTGTTATGACACCTCTGGATTCAATAAAATATTATAAGTATTTTGTCAGGTCGGCATTTATGGCAGAAGATCCTCATACAGGTTATGTAAAAGCATATGTCGGCGGACCTGATTTCAGATATTTTAAATATGATGCGGTTACACAGCAGAAGAAACAGGTTGGGAGTACCATTAAACCATTTCTTTACACTATTGCCATGCAAAACGGATATTCTCCCTGTTATGAAGTAGAGGATATACCCCGTACATTCGATATCCCTGGTGATTCAGTTCCCTGGACACCAAGGAGTTCCGGACCAAAAGCTTTCCATGGCAAGATGGTCTCACTGGCATGGGGACTTGCCCAATCGGAAAATTACATATCTGCCTGGTTAATGCAGATGTTTAAGCCGGTTGCTGTTGCAGATCTTATGCATAAAATGGGGGTAAGAAGTTTTATTGATCCTGTACCGTCAATATTTTTAGGTACTTCAGATATCAAGCTCGAGGAGATGGTAGGTGCCTATGGGACATTTGCAAATAAAGGGGTATATACCAGACCGTTGTATGTTACACGGATAGAGGACAAGAACGGTAATACTATTTCAAGGTTTACATCAAAGATTGAAGAGGTTTTAAGTGAAAATGAGGCTTACCTGATGCTTAATCTTCTGCAGGGAGTTGTTAAAACCGGATCGGGAAGAGGATTGAGATATGAACCATATAATCTTATGAACCAGATAGGTGGCAAGACAGGAACTACACAGAACAATGCAAACGGATGGTTTATGGGTGTCACCCCTAACCTTGTCGGTGGTGTATGGAGCGGATGGGAAGACCA
>JAHEYW010000114.1 GCA_023251395.1 Bacteroidales bacterium | reverse complement strand
ACAGCATAACCTCTAAGCCAGGGTACCTTACAATTACAAGCGAAACAGGAGATGTATCAGAAGGAAGCAATAATGCCAAAAATATTTTGCTTCAAAGTGCGAATAATGACTGGACAATGGAAACAAAACTGGTATGCTCACGAGTTCCTTCCCAACCTGAGAATGCCGGGATTATAGCTTATGAGAGTGATGATAATTTTGTAAAGCTGATGTTTAGGGCAGTGATTAAAACAACCAGGCAGGGAGGAGTACAACCTGGGACTGTCGACTTCCTAATTGAAGAAAATGGTATTGCAAAATCAGTTGGAAGCTTTAATCTCAGAAATGAAATTACAGGAGATAATGCATTAAGACTGAAGCTGGAGAAGAATGGTAATAAATATACTGCATACTATGCCGTTGGCGGTGATGAGTTTAAAGCTCTTGGAACAGGGGGGGCTCTGTTAAAAGATATCCGGGCAGGTTTAATTGCTTGCGATGGAGTTATAACGCAGAGTATGACAAGTACTTATTATTTTGACTCAGATACTACCAAACCACCAACTCCGTTCAATGTATCATTTGATTATTTCCATATAACAAACCGGGGGCTGAAATAAATAGTATTGAATTGTATCGTATTTCTGATATCCGGGCAGCCAGAAACTGTCCGGATTTTTTTTAGAAGGCCTACCCGACCAGGGCTTTACCCATATTTCATTTGTTACAAAACTCTATAAGCAGTTTCATATCTTCTGTTTTCTTGAAATTGGTTTTGTTCTTCTTCACAAACTCCCTGATGGCCTCCTTCTTTTCAGGAAAATATTTTACAACCTGGTTTACATTACTTATTATATAAAACTTATCCTTTTTAATCACATATTCAGTTTTAGGACTTACCCTGTAATCATCTGGCAGTTTCATTTCATAAACTTTTCCTGAAGAAATAAAGGATGATCTTTCTGTAATTGAAGAAGTTTCGGATGTCGATCCATAACCAGCATTCTTGCCTGGGGGGATCAGATTCGCAGTGTGATGGATAAGCAGTGGGACAGGCAAAACTTCAACAACCTCATAAAAAATATTCTGAAACGGGATAAATTGTCTTCCAAGGATCGTTATTGTGTCGATCGACATTGGATCAGCTATTGCAAGATTATTTCCGTTTGAATTAAAGATCATTTCTTCAGTTACCGAATTATAATTAAGGCTTATATACTGCACCTGGCCTGCTTTGAATTTAATCGTTCCTCTGGTAAATTCAGGAAATAAATAATGGGAAACCTCTTTCCCTTCCTTCTGGGCAGCCAGAGATAAAGTGATGAACAATAAAAGCAGGAGGTAAATTGTCTTGGTTTTCATAATGAAGGCAATCTGGTAAATTTTAGCAGGAAGCTAGTGATTAGGAATATGTAATGTAACTTATCTATTTATTGCAGAACTCGATCAGTTTTTTCATATCCTCGCTCTTTTTGAAGTTTGTTTTATTCTTTTTCACAAACTCTTTAATGGCCTCCTTCTTTTCAGGAAAATATTTTATCAGCTGATTGGAATTAGCGACTTTATAGAATCTAGAGTTCTGTTTTATCATGAATTCGGGTTCAGGAGTTACTTCATACTCTCCAGGTAATTTAATTTCGTAGATCCTTCTTGAAGAAACAAGAGTAGACGTCTGAGTTATTGCGGAGGTCTCCGATGTAGTGCCATAGCCAGCAGGTTTTCCAGGCGATCTGAGAGTGGTAACATGATGGATAAGCAAAGGAACAGGTAACTCTAAAATAATCTCATAGAAAATATTCTGAGAAGGGATAAATTTTCTTCCCTGGATTGTGATGGTATCGATGGACATCGGATCAGCAAGTGCCATCTTCTGACCATTATTATCAAAAACCATTTCCTCAGTCACAGAATTATAATTCAGGCTCAATTCCCTTACCTGTCCGGTTCTTAATTTAATAATTCCCCTGGTAAACTCGGGGAATATGTAATGTGAAGGGGTTTCTCCTTTTTGCTGAGCTTTCAATGGATAGATCAGGATCAAGAAAAACAAGATAAAAATGGTTTTGGTTTTCATAATGTAGGATTTAAGCGTTTTATCGTTTACATGATATTCCCACCCAATAAGCAAAAATAGTAAATTGATTTTTCAGTTCGATGACTCTGGATAAATATAATTGTTATTTAGACTCAGGGAATATATTCTCAGAAGTCATCTTTTGCATTTCCAAAGAGTTTGAAATTATAACTTACAGTAAAGATCGGCTGGCCGAAAATGGACAGTCTGTAACCAGTAACTTTTTTATCAACCAGTTTGAAATATACAGAGTAGGGATTCTTTCGTCCTAAAACATTATATATTGAGACAGTCCATGACCCGTGGTTCAATTTCTTTGCCTTGAGGTTACCATTAATTGTAGCTGCGAGATCAAGTCTGATATAATTCTCCATTCTGAAGGCATTCCTGTCAGAATAGTAAACTCTAGGTACATCCTTGAAATTATAAAGTCCAAGGTACACTGTATATGGTCTGCCTGAAGTATAGAAGAAATTGGTTGACATATTAACCCTTCTTGAAAATTTGTAGTTAGCTACAAGTTTGAAGTTATGGGGTTTATCATAATTAGCGGAGAAGTATTCACCATTATTTACTTTCTCTTCAGGAAATTCTCCATCAATCTTGTGTAAGACCCTGGAATAAGTATAGTTAATCCAGCCTGTAAGCTGCCCGGTTTTTTTCTCAATCATAAACTCAATTCCGTATGCTTTTCCTGTACCGTTAATTACATCAGTTTCGAGATGCTCATTCATCAATAGCTGAGCTCCGCCCTTGTAATCAATGATATCAGACATTTTTTTATAATAGGCTTCAACCGATCCTTCTAATGTATTGCTTCTCATATTCTTATAAAAGCCTATTGAAACCTGATCACCAATCTGAGGACGAAGATAACTGTCGCTTAGTTTCCATATGTCAGTTGGAGCCATACTGGTTGTGCCGGAAATCATATGGATATACTGGTACATTTTGTTATAGCTGATCTTAAGTGATGATGTGTATGATAGATTCATGTTAATTGCTATCCTTGGTTCCGGACCGCTATAGAATTTTATTATTTCGCCTGATTGGTAAAAAACTGTATCAATAAGGGATATAGTATTTTTTGGCTGGTTTTGCTCATAAATGAATCTGGCATTAGGTCCAAGCTCCATAAATGTTGAATATCTTAGTCCGGCTGATAGTGTCAATTGGGGCGTTATTTCATATTCGTAATTAAGGTACACTGCAGATTCAATTGCAGTCTCACTCCTTATTTTCTTATAAGATATCCCTGAAATATCATCCAGAGGTTTCCGCTCGCCTGGCATCAGTGAGTACCAGAATGAGTTTAGTCCGAAACCGATTTTACTTTTAATAGATGGTCTGTAGTCGAAATCAGCTTTTATATTGTATTGCTTAAGGGCATATTTTATTGAGTAAAGGTTAGAGGGATTCTGCCTTGAATCCGTTGTATAATCATAATTGCTTATAATGCCTGAGAACGTTGAAAATAACCGCGGATTGAAAATATGTTTCCATCTGGCTGTTGATGCCAGTGAGTTATATTCGAAAGCATCTTCCTGATAATAGTCAAAATTGTCATGGCTGTAATATCCTGAGAGGTACAGACTATTATACTTGTCAAGCTCATAGGAGAAGTTGCCCTGGATATCATAAAATCCTGCATGGCTTTTCCTGAGCTGTTTGTCATCAAGCATTCTCAGCAACCAGTCAGAATATGTTGCACGGGTGCTGAGAATCAGTGAGCTTTTATCTTTCACGATGGGTGCCTCAACTGTAAATTTCCCTGAAACAGGGCCCATAGACCCATATGCTTTAAGCTCCCTCCGGCTTCCTTCTTTTAAAGTTATGTCCATGACTGAAGATACCCTTCCTCCATATTTTGCGGATATGCTGCTCTTATACAGAGTTATGTCCTTAATCATATCAGAATTGAATCCTGAGAAGAATCCGAAGAAGTGGGATGAGTTTATTATTGATGCGCCGTTAAGAAGGAACAGGTTCTGGTCGGTACTGCCACCTCTTACATTAAATCCATTGGCAGCTTCTCCGGCACTCTGTACACCTGGTAAGAGCAAAGCACTCTTGATCAGATCAGGTTCACCCATACCTGTTGGCAGTTGCATTAATGACTTAAATGATATCTTTTCCACCCCCATTGAGATGTTTCTCATTTTATCATCAGTTTTTGCTGTAACCAGAACCTCATTAAGGGCAGTTAGCTGGATCTTCATCTCCACATCCAACTCTCCATCTGATTGAATATCAATATTCCTGTAAGTGGTTCTCGAACCTACATTCCTGAATTCAATCCTGTACTGCCCTTTAGGTATTGTGATAGAATAAAAACCATAGCTATTAGTGACATCTCCTCTTTTTAGTTTCTCAAAATAAATTATAACGCCTATCAGCGGTTCTCCGGTCTCGACATCTCTGATATACCCATGCAGTGTAGCATTCGGATTTGCCGGAGACGCTGACTGGTTACCGATCCTGATAATTTTATACTCGGGATTAATCTCATTTGTCTTTGTCACCTCCTGCCTGGCAAGTGTGTATCTGATGGTGTCGGCAGGATGCTTTTGCTGGAGTTTATAATTCAGATATTCATCCTTGAAGTTTGTTTTGATATTATGTCCTTTTGTAAAGATTACATCGTTACCGGAATAAATAAAACTCAATCCGGCTTGTTTCGATATCTCCTGCAGAATGAATTCTGCGGATTTGTTTTCCGCATGTATTGAAATAAATATACCCTTTGTCCAATCAGGAGAATAATAGTACTTATTATTAGTTAAAGTCTGCAGTTCAGAAATAACATTTTTGAAAGATGCTGAATCCCTGTTTATTGTAATATTTTTTCCCTGACCCGTAATAATGGCAGTCTGCAGAACAAGAAAAAAGAATAAAAGCAATTCCTGCATATAAACTCTATTTAAGGGAATCATAATATGCAAAAATCTGAAGAATCTCAATATCCGTTATTTTCTTTAATGAGATGATCTGAAGAGACTTTGTATATTTTTTCATCTCGACCTTCTTATCTCCGAATAACCGGTAGAGTTTCCTTAATGTATTTATAGTGTGATATTCTCCATTTATAAATATATATTTTTTAATCACATCAAAGTATTCATCCTGACCATTTACCTGCGACATTATCTTCAGATATTTATATATAAGACTGGCTTTCCCCCTGAACATGATTTCATAATACCCATCTTTCATATTATCCTCAGGTTTGAAAAGAAGATTGCTGAACCTGTATGTATTACTATTATTTAAAATGATATCAAAGGAGTCAACAAACTGTTTATTCAGGCTGATCAGCTTTGGATAACCGGTAGGATTGAGATAGTTAAGGATCAGTTCATCCTTATAAATATCATATATTAACCTGTAATCGCTATAAATACGACCACCAGAATAAACATTCCCGGTACAGATGGTAACAGACTGGAAAAAGGGATTTGAATGATTTAGTTTATGGTAAACAATATATTCCGGACCATTTACTATATCATAATTATGATACATTATCCGGCTGTATGAATTAATTGCAAGAGTGTCATCTCCTGAAGACCTGGTTGATTGCCTGGTTGATGGCAATTGCTGGCTTTCAGCTATGACAGATAAAAACAGGGACGCAACAAATAAACAACAAAACTTCATCGATGTAACAACTATTGAAAAATGAAGGTCAATTTAACAAAAATAATTTCCTTGCAACCATACACAAATTTTTTATTTTTAGGATCATAGAGACCAGCAAAGCTGAAATATTTCAAAACTTGAGTACATTTACTTTGGAAAATTTCTATTATTTCTCAATGAATCTTCATTTACATGAACCGGAGCAGTAGGAAGAGCGGGTTGGTATTAATTGTAATTCTCATTTCAGTATACTCCTGTATTGAGACTTTTTTTCCACAGCTTCCAAACAAAACAGGCTACCTTGTTATCGACGCAATGATTACAGATGAGGCAAGAGCATATGATGTTTATATTACAAGATCAATTACTGCATTAAACAGTAAGGTAACATATGTAAAAGGAGCATATGTCTCTATCACCGACACTACAGGAAAAGTATTTCCTCTTCAGGAGGTGTCATCAGGACATTATATAACCGATATTAATAAATTCAGAGGGCAGATCGGTTGCAAGTATATTCTTCATGTAAGAACCGGAAGTGAAGAATATATTTCAGATACATGCAAAATTAATAGTACCTCGAAGATCGACCAGCTTTATATTGGAAAAAGCCTGAAGTATACTGAGAACGGCATTGATGAACAGCAGGGGCTGAGCCTCTACCTCGATGGAGAGGTTGTGGATAAAGACGGCAGTTACCTCCGATGGGATTTTAATGAAGTCTGGAAATTTGTGGCTCCTTATCCGTCTTACTACTCATTTACGTCGCCAAACATATTTACTGTGATTGAACCAAAGAACAGGTATTGCTGGAAAAATGCCAGGTCAAATGAGATAATACTCCATTCATTCAATGATCAGGATAACGGGGTCATTAAAAATAAGGAAATTGCATTTTATCTGACCGATTTTACAGACAGGTTCAGTGTGAGGTACAGTGTACTTGTTAATCAATATTCAATCTCCAGGAAAGAATATGAGTTCTGGAATATGCTTATGGCATCCAACCAGGAGGGAGGAGGCATATTTGAGAGACAACCATATTCACTTCCAGGTAATATCCATAATCTCAGGAATCCTGAAGAAATAGTACTTGGTTATTTTCAGGTTTCGAGTGTCACCTCGCAGAGGATATTTATTGATCCCAGGGATATTATGGCACTTAAGCTTTATCCTAAGCCCAATCAATGCAGTACCAAAATTTACCAGATTGGTGAGCAGGGTGCATCAGGGCCTTTCACCTCACTTGCAGCTATTTATAGTTATATCGTAAAACACGACTCTGTTATGATATTACCTTACATTAATAATGCAGGTATTCTGTCAGGGATGGAAGCAACATCAAAAACATGTGCTGATTGCTCTTCGACTGGCGATCCCAATAAACCAGCTTTCTGGGTAGAACCTGCTAACAGATAACCGGATATCTATGCATAGACTTTCCAAACTTTTATTATTCTTACTTACTTATTCCCTGCTCTTTTATTCAAAAATAGCCGGGCAGTGCCCTGAAAAAATTAGCATCTCCACTGACCGTGACTTATATTTTACCGGCGAGACAATATGGTACAAAGTATGTTGTTTAGGATCTGGAACCAGTAAGCCATCGCTATTGAGTAAGGTAGCCTATTTTGAACTCTATAATATAAACAATAATCCTGTTGTTCAGCTTAAGTTATATCTGACTGAGGGACAGCTAAACTCAAAGTTATTGCTGCCGGATACTCTTTCCACAGGTACCTATTTTCTTAAGGGTTATACGAACTGGATGAAGAATTATGGAAGCCAGGTATTTGCAACTAAAGTTATTTCTGTGATAAATCCTTTTACATCAGATGTATCTGCTGTAATTAATAATCTTTCATCTGATATTCAGGGTGAAGTTGCTACGGAAAACAAAAATTGGCTTCAGGTCAGTCAGACTAAAAATGAATACAAGACAAGGTCACTTGTCGATTTAAGTATAAAAAAATCCGAGGATGTTAAATTCTTAACTGTTTCCGTTGCCAGACTATCACTTTTGAACAGGCGTGGCAATTCCGCACTTCCCGTGGCTGACAAGGTGAATGGTATAAACAACATAAGGGACGGTTTAAAGCATTCTCCTGATCATTTGCCTGAACCGGAAGGGATATTGATCTCGGGTACAATCAGAAACAAAAATAACAATAATCTACTTATCAATGAGGTGATTACATTAAATCTTGTCAGCTCATTTCCAACTCTGAATATTTCCAGGACAGATAATGCAGGCCGTTTCAGATTTGTGGTTAATCAGTTTGGCAATAAAGAAATGGTTATTCAGCCTTTAAATGCCGATACCTCAGGAACCGGTTATCTGATTGAACTCGATCCTGTGTTTGCATCCGATGTCAGGAATATTAGTGTAAATGGTTCTAAATTTGATGATTCGGATATCGATGAGTTAAATAAATGCATCATCAATATGCAGATAGAGGCTTTATATAATTCTGTTTTGAAAAACAATACACAGACTGGACAAACATTTCGCGAATACAGTTTTTACAGTGAACCGGAAATCAAGGTAATACTTGATAAATACATTGAGCTGCCAACAATGAATGAAGTATTCAAGGAAATAGTCCCCGCGGTTGGTATCAGAGACAAAAAGAATGTCAACTCATTCAAAGTATTTGGCACAACCGGGGCATTGAAGAATTATTTTGCCATGGTTGATGGTATCCCGATCAAGGATATTAACCGGATTGCAGCGATGAATCCTGAAGATATCAAACAGATAGAGGTAATAAATCTTACGTATTACTTTAAAGATCAGGAGCTTGGGGCAATAATAAGTATTCAGACAAAAAAGGGTGACCTGAGTGCAATGAATTTTGATAACAGAATATTTCGTCAGGAATATACCGGATATGAATATTCATATTCATTCTCATCTCCCGATTATTCAATTGATTCTATATTTTCATCACCTGTTGCCGACTTCAGGAATGTGTTGTACTGGAATCCGGACCTTAAAACCGACAAAGAAGCTGGTACTTTAAGGTTTTATACTTCAGACGATACAGGAACATATCTTGTTTCTGTAGAGGGTATAGGTCCTGATGGCAATAAAATCAGGATCGAATATCCGATTAAGGTAGTTAATTAATTACCTCAGCCTCAGCCTCAACCTCAACCTCAACCTCAACCTCAACCTCAACCTCAACCTCAACCTCAACCCAACCTTCCTACCGTATCAGGTAAAGTTCGTTAAAAAGCCATTTATAATTACCCTGGGTCTGTCCGCGGAAAGTTATCTCCGGTCCAAAGGCAGCCAGTGTTCCGGAACCGACTTTTGCAGTAAATGCTGCAACTCCATCCTGAAGATATTCCTGTCCCCATGCCCATCCACTTCTAAGAGTTTTGTCAGAAGCAAACCATGCTACAGGGGTAAGTTCTCCCCTGGAAATAGCATCAGGAGCAAGTTTGAAAACAGGGCTGCTGTCGAAGAAGATATCAGATTTTGAAGGCATTCCGAAGCTGACTTCCTTCGTCGAATCAACAACAACCTGCAATAGACTACCAGGTATGAAGAACTTTTCTGATGGCAGTGAGGTGAGCTTGCCATTTGTCATTTCAACAAGCGCATCTTTCACAGGTAGTTTAAGATGAAATGCAAGATTGGTGCTTGATCCGATGGTTACTATTGTACCACCTTGCTCAAGAAATTTTTTCAGTTCAGGTATAGATCTGACAGAAGTGATCTGACCAAGCCTGTTCCTGTATTCTGAAGGAATATCTTCCTCCTTAATATTCCCGTCACGAAAGGCTGATCTTCCTGATTGGGATGCGGAGGGTATTGCCCCATCAACAAAAACAATCACATCGAATTTTTCTTTCAGCTTACCTCCATCGATTTCTTTTGGATATATAATGCTGAAGGGAAACTGGAATTGTTCAAAGATCCACCTGGTCCAGCCGGAAGTCATCGATCCCCCGTATTGATCCCATAATGCTATTCTTGCAGGATTTACTTTTTCTGTGGCACTTTGAGGTCTCTTTGATACAGCGACGATCTTCAGACCGAAATCAGAAGCAGCTTTTTCAAGAAGTCCGGCTTTCCCACCTGCAGGAATATAAAATGATCCTTGTTTGAATGATCCATCTGTCCCTTCTTTTTTTGTTATGCGAAAAACACTTACTCCGGATTTTAGAAGGATATTAACCGCTATAAAAGAATTATTTGATCTGGAGTCAATTATATATCCTCCATTCGATGAAGCAGTTGAAAAGGAACCTTTTGCAGACTGTATCTCACCATAGGGGACTGCCTGGAAAGGTCCGGTAAATGAGTTCAGTACTCTTTCAAACCTGAACCCCATAGAGAAAGCCGGAGTCCATCCTGCAATGTCATATGGTCTGATAGGAGGTCCGCCAGGGTATTGAAAATCATTGGGATGATCCTGTGGCTCAAACATATCCAGGACATGCGGACGAAATGCCTGATTTGTCAGTACCACATAGGAACCTGTCGGATAATTTTTCCCCTCCACAACAAATTCTGCAGAAGCTTTCTGTACTTTTATTCCTGAGAGTACCAGTGCATTAATAAATGTAACAGCTGTCGGGAAATCCGGCTGATCTGAAGCTATAATATAGCCTCTGGGATCCCTGAGATTCAGATACGACAGTACCAGATCATAATACTTTAAAGATATATC
>JAHEYW010000113.1 GCA_023251395.1 Bacteroidales bacterium | reverse complement strand
TACCTGCGTCACGGCCAATGCCACTATTACCTCCGCCTGCCGTACCCATAGGAAGACCGTTAATAACAAGAAGTGGACTACCACTTCCGCGCAAATTAATAGCCACACTAGAGCCAGCTCCGGAGGTAGGTACATTGATGTTCAACCCTGCAACCCTGCCATCGAGCGATTGCGCTACATTAAGTGCCTTGTTTTCCTGTAAAGTCTTACTGTCTACAGTTGCTACTGCATAACCAAGACTCTTGGATTCTCTTGAAATACCGAGGGCCGTAACAACAACTTCCTGCATTACCTGGGTAGCCTCATCAAGAGTTACAGCTAATGTGACCTGAGCGCCAACTGCTACCTCTTTTTGAGTAAAACCAATAAATGAAAGTATCAGAACAGCCTGATTATTAGGAATAGTGATGGAAAACTTACCATCGGCATCAGTTGCAGTTCCGGTAGTAGTACCTTTCACCAAGACAGTAACACCGGGAAGTGCACTGTTGTCCGTCGTTTTGGTAACTCTACCAGTAACTGTTCGTTGAGCAAAAGCAACTTGTAAACCTGCAAATAACAGGAGCACAAGTATTGTTGTCAATTTTCTCATAGTTAATGGGTTAGGTTAATATTAAAATTAAATGTTAAAAATATAAAAAAATACAATATCAAATATTAAAATTACATTAGAATCTTTACCCCGGAATACCATTATGTAACTAAAGCTCCCTGATTTGCTTACAATTCAACAATTTATAGATATGTTAAAGTTTTAGATTCCCAGTATTTCGTGGTATTAATAACCATAATTCTAACGTAAAACTCTGGCTGTTCCGCCTTTCATCACTCTTTCTGCTTCAGCTCTTGTAGCCCAGTTCCAGTCGCCCATAAAACCATGGCAAAGAGCAGAATAAGCGGCAGAAAATTCTATAATTTCCTGTGGGTCTTTTCCCTCAAGCATGCAGCAGATAAGGGCAGAGGCAAAACTGTCGCCGCCTCCTGTCCTGTCAAGGATCTCAAGGTTCTCATATTTTCTTGAAGCATAGAACTTACCTTTATATAGCATTACTGTCTGCCAGTCATTAAGCATGGCAGTTCTTACATGTCTCAGAGTTGTTCCAACCACCTGAACATTCGGGAATTGTTTTACAACTTCCTGTGCAACACTCTTATAGCTTTCAGGATCAAGATCAGAATAAGCCTCAGTTCCTCCTTTGGCTTTTATTCCAAGCATCTTTTCGAAATCCTCTTCGTTACCAATGATTACATCAATATATGGCATAACCTTCTTCATGGTCTCAATTGCCTTCTCTGAACTCCAGAGTGTTGATCTGAAATTTAGGTCGAAACTTGTTGTTACTCCAAGCTTCTTGGCTATCTTAAGAGATGTAATTGCCTCATTGGCAGCATTTTCGGAAATTGCAGTTGTTATCCCGGTAGTATGGAACCATTTTGTCTGTGAGAGAGTTTTTTCCCAGTCAATATCCCCGGGCTTGATCAGACTGATTGCTGAATGCGCTCTGTCATACATCTGTTTGCTTGCCCTTGGACCAATTCCCACTTCCAGGTAGCAAAGTCCGTTTCTTACAGTTCCTTTTCCATCGAAAGGAAGAAGAACAACACCCGACATATCAACGCCATGTTCTCTTCCTTTGTTAATAATATACTGGCCAGACCATATATCGACAAGCTTTGAAACCCAGGCTGTCTTATGCCCGAGTCTTGAAGCGTCAACTGATACATTAAGCTCTGCAGCAGCAATTGCAATATGCAGATGCGAACACTGTTCAAGTCTTGCATGGTCAGGAGCAGTGAACCTGATCATGGCTTCACCAAAACCGAGAAGGTCATATTTTTTTTCTGTACTCATAATTTTTCTATTTTATTACTACTGTATGTTAATTATGAATTGGACAAAGTAGTTTTATTAAACATATTTAAATTCAGTCCATTACGACTTTTAACTTTTATCTTTTAACTTTTGTCTTTTATCTTTACACTACTAAAGGTTAAGTCCTTTTCTGTTAAAAATTGATTTCGGCTTTCTGCCTTCAAGATAATCAACTATTCCCTGGGCTGCTTCACAGGCAACCCTTACTGTACATTCATTTGTAAGTGCTGCACTATGAGGGCTGACGATGGTTTTAGGATTTTTGAGAAATATCTCATTGTCAAGAGGAGGCTCATTGGCCAGAACGTCGAATCCGGCTCCTGCCAGTTTTCCTTCATCAAGCATCTTGCATACATAAGCTTCATCAACGATGTTTCCTCTTGCTGTATTAACAAAATAAGCAGAAGGTTTCATCAAAGAGAGAAGTTTTTCTCCGACATGATTCCTTGTCTCACTTGTCATTGGACAATGTATACTAACTATATCGGCTTCTTTATAAACCTTTGTTTCATCGCTATAACGGGTAACGCCGGGAGCAACTACGTCATCGCTGATATATGGGTCATAGATAATCACTTTCATATTAAATGCCCCAATACATTTTTTTGCAACCTGCTTACCAATCCTTCCATACCCGATTATTCCTAATGTTTTGCCATCAAGATCAACAGGGAGATAATATCTTCTTGCGATCTTGAATTTCCCCTGGCGGGTTTCGGAATCAAGAAAGACAAGATGCTTTTTCAGTGCTCCTATGAAAGCTACAGTGTGCTCTGCAACTGTTACAGTATTTGCATCAGGAGTATGAAGAACCATAATCCCTCTTTGTGTAGCAGCCTCAACATCAACATTATCCACTCCTGTGCCGGTTCTGCTAATAACTTTCAGATTCGGTGCAGAATCCATTAGCTCACCAGTGAACTTGATAGTGGTATCAAGCATTATGCATGTAATCTCTTTAAGCATGCTAATAATTTCACCATGATCACCAGATGGTATATAAACAACTTCTGCCGCCTGCTTCAGAATATTCAGAGCATCGGGGCTGACTTTTTCGTTTACCAGTACTTTTTTCATATTAAATTTTCTTTTTTAAGGTAATCTTCTATTTTCTTTTTCACATCATCACCTAACGGCAGCAGCGGAAGCCTTGGGTTTCCCCCATACAATCCAGCGAGGTCCATTGCGTATTTAACTGCAGCTACGCCACCGGTTCCGGATACTGATTTATTTGTTTGTATTACCTTCTCATTCAGCATGAAAGCTTCTTCATACTTTTTGGCTACAACAAGGTCATACAGTTTGCAGGTCATATCCGGGAAAATATTGGCCAGTGAAATAACTCCGCCATTTGCACCCATAAAAAGAGCGTTCATAAAGAAATTAGCTGAGCCCGGGATAACATTAAATATATCTCTTACAGCGAAGAGGTAACCTTCAATATTAGCGGCATTTGATGAATCTTTTACACCTATGATATTTGGATGTTTTGCCAGGTCCTTGATCAGGCCTGTTGACAAAACTGTACCACCACAAAATTGTGGTGCATTATAAACCAGGCATGGTACTTTTACACTATTCGCCACGTCTGAAAAATATCTCAGGAGAACAGGGTCGGTCATCTCCTTTTTAAAATATGAAGGAGGAAGAAGTGTTATAAAATCGGAACCCAGTCCTTCAGCAATCTTTGCGAATTCAATGGTTTCTTTAGTGGATTCAAAGATACAACCAGCCATAACATACTGGTTAGCACCCTTATGTTTAATAATAGTGCTTAATACCCTTGTCTTCTCCTCGGTGGTTAAGCTTTTATTCTCACCATTTGAGCCGAGGGCCAGATATCCTTTAAGGCCTGATTTGGCATAAAACTTCATATTATCTATGAGCTTGTCGTATGCCACCTCTCCCTTTTCATCAAACGGAGTTGTAATCGGTGCGAAAACTCCCATTAGTTTTTTTTCCATCAGTTTACTTTTTAGTTGGTATCTAATATTCAGAAAATTATTTTTGTCCCTGAGCTGCATTCATGAATCTCCTCTGATATGAAATTACCAACGGACTGGTTGTGAATTTAGCAAGGTATTCCGGTTCGGCAGTTATTACTACTCTGTCGGCAACATCTGCAAATTCGGGTTCAGCCAGAAGCTTATCGATTGCAGGATAGTTTTCTTCTCCCTCCATGCTGCAGATTATCAGACGTGTATCCGCCAAATTTGCATGCTTAAGCAATCTCAGATTATGACGGACTCCGTCAAGCTGATCCTCTCCCTCATGATTATTCCAGTTCCTGTATTTGAGTATCCTTTCTGCTGTTTTCTTAACATCAGCAAGGCTCATATTATTACCTGGTGCCAGATAATCTTTTTCAACAAAAAACTTCTTCAGCTCTTCAAGCACCTTGTCGTCATTAGACTTTGTATACTGGTTAAGATAGTTATGCATTGCGATGCTTGCCATTCCACGATGTCTTACAAACGAATTGATGAAGTATGGTCTTGCCTGAAGGGCCAATGCTGTCTGGTATGGCTCGAACATAAGAGTGAAATTGATCCTGTAACCATGCTCATGCAAAAGCAATGCAAGATTATGCCCTCTGAACTTGTCTTTAGTAGTACCTGAATCATAGGCTCTCTGGAATTTCTTATCACCCTGAAGCAATTCTTTAACATTTTCACCATTTACCGGTCCGGTATGTGGGACTTTGATAACAACCCTGTATTTTGAAAGCATTTCCTTGAATCTTGCCGCTTCCTCAAGAAGTTCATTGATTGAGTCAGAGAACGGATTGTTAAGCTCTACTGAGATATCACAGCCAGGTCCAAGAATGTTTCCAATCTCCTGCATAACCTCATCCCTGGTTTTAAACTTGTTGCCGATATTTGCCTTAGGGTTGTTTATAAAAAGGTCGTAAATAATACCTGGATTGCAGGTAAGATTTGCAATCATATGTTTTATAGGTTCAACCTCATATGGGTTTGCACTGTCGGCTGAAAACAGAAGCTTTGTCGGCCTCTTGATGCCGTTCTTGTCATAGGAGATATTACGGATCAGGTCAATACGCAGAACATTATTCTCAGTCAATTCATATTGAACTTTAAAACCGGCAGGTGTTTCTCCGGCAGGTGTTTTGAAATAATCGATGATCTCGCGGAAATTCTGTGTAACTCCAACGTATCTGATATTTTCTTTCAGAAAGGTGAAATGTTCGGTGGTTAATGGAGTGTTGAGAACCCTGTCAACATATTTCTTGTCTCTTGCAATGACTGTCGCTGTTGTCTCATTCTTGTCATATGCAGATAGCAGGGTCTTAAGAGATAATTTAAATTGATTCATGATATAGTATAAATTTTATAAATATTTTCACCTTCCGGATAAAAAATAGATTTAGCAGGTCCGATATATCAGACCTGCATGTTCAAAACAAATTTTTTACCGACATCCTATCTGGAATACAATATAATTATAATCTGTATTTACAGATATATTCTGATCAGTTTTGTCTCACTGGCTGTTGTCCCTGTGCTCCGGGAGCAGCAGGGGCCTGTTGAGGTGGTCTCTGACCCTGTCCTCCTTGTCCGGGGATAACAAGAGGATCTTTCCACTCGAGCTGCTGCTTAATATTATTAGGTGTTTTATAAGTTATTACGCTATTTGCAGGATCTTTATCACCGATAATATCAATTTTATCCCTGTCCATATTTCCTACTCCGGCTGCTGCAAGAAAATTGATGTAGCCAACATTTTCGAGAGGAATATCCATCAATCTGGCACACATGCTGTCGACAGCAACAACGTCAAATCCTGCGAGAGCAACCTTATGATCAACAGGAGTTCCGCTGATAGGACCATTTCCTTCCATTCCCTGTACACCATCAATTATTGTAAAATCGGGACGAATATTCTGGGCCATCAGGAACAAATTGTAGTGCAGCCAGCGTGAACCACCCGAATGCATATTCCTTTTGTAGCTTATAGGTTTGCTTCCGTTAACTGCACCCGGGTTAAGTGGAGCGCACATACCAATATTTTTAATACCCGCAGTCATAACCACAGTATTATGGGTTTTAAGCCTCGAAAGGGACATAATATAAAAATCAGGATTATCGAATATGTCTGCAATCTGAATTTTGTCCATATGAAGGTTCCTGTCGAGAATATAATATGGTTTCCCGGTTGCTTTGGTATTCAAATCGATAAACTGAAGGTTATAATCTTTTGCAAGGTCGGTATAGCCGTAATTCTTAAAACCGTCAGCAGAATTGACACTCGAACTTGATTCTGCAATAATTACCTGTCCTTTATAGAATGACTTCACATATTCCAGTACTGCTGCCAAAGATTCTTTAGGTGCAGCACAAAGACTTGTGTTGGTTACCACCATATTAGGTTTAATAATAAGCGTCTTCTTATTAAGTCCGGCCTTAATCTCTTTTTCAAATGGTTTGATTACTTCAAACATCAATTGTTTGTGATCAGTTCCGGTAGTAAATGCAACAGGACTGTTGCCATTTTCTTTGAACGGCCGTGTTTTTGACATCATATTTGACTTATCCTTTTCCAACACGTCGTGGAAACCGGCTGATAACATCGCTGCAGAACCTAAACCCAGCATTTTAAGAGCATCCCTTCGCCCAACCATTAATTCCTTTTCTGATGTATTCATAGTTTTAAGTTTTATTTGTTCCTGTCTTTTGTTTCGTATCGCTTTAAGATATTCTTTCACTTTACATTACCGGTGATCTGGTATCTTAAATAACCTCAGGCTTAAACATGAGGTTCTAAAACCTGAGGTTCTAAAAGACTACTGCTGTCTTGGGCCACCTTGTCCCTGACGTTCTTTAATATATTGCTTGATAAATTCAGGTGAAGGGGCGGCGTCCGGGTCATCAAAGAATTTTTTCATATTATCTGCGTTATCAATCAGCCACTGAGTAAACTCCTTGTTCATTTCAGGAGTATAACTGCCATCAGCCTGCTGTGCAGTAAACCTGCCCTGTTTTACACCCTGATGTGCCCAATAGTCCTGCAGACGTGTTCTTTCAGAAGTTTCAACAACACGCTGTACATGCTGGGGTGGAATAAATACAACACCTTCACGGGTAGCAAGAACAGCATCACCTGGCATTACAGTAACATAACCAATCTGAATCGGGCAATTTACTCCGATAACCAGATTTGAGCTGTTAGCCTGAGGTCTGAAATCACGACACATAACATTCCATTTCGGATTAACGGCCAGGTTGCCATAAAGGTCTCTCAGAGTACCTTTTATAACAGCACCATTACCTGATTTTGTCCAGATTGTTGTGCCAAGATTATCACCTACATGAGAAGCATCAAGTATGCCTTCACAGACATCAGCTACGTAGCAGTCACCACTCTGAAGCTGATCGATACCCCAGGTATACTGACCTCTTCCTCTGCCATCTTTTTGACCCTGTTGCTGTACGAGTCCGTTCAGATCAGGACGATAAGGCAGAAAATGAATTGTCATAGCTCTTCCGCTGATAACAATCTCATCTCTCATCATCTTAAAACCACCAAAATACTGGTTTGAATATGTTGACCTTCTCATTTCTCCGAAACTTGCAGCACCCTGTCCTTCAGCCATATCGCTGAGTCCGTTAAGTGTCTGCCATGCTTCTGTTACAGATACATATTTCAGTCGCTTCATCAGGTCGTCAGAAACTTTTGGTCTTCCGTCAGGGAAGCGGTCTCCTTTCCATACTGAAGTGTAATAAAGCATTTCATCCTTTGACAGCGATGTGGGCTGTGCACTGACTGAAGGCATTAAAATAATCCCTGCCAGAATGGTAAGGCTTAATGCAAATAAAGATTTTCTGATTTTCATAGTTTGTCCTCCGAAGGTTGGTTTACATTACCTGGTAATAATGTGTTGGTTATTTGGATAATAATATTTATTAACAAAAACTGAACAGGTTTAATTGATCCGAAATTATACTAATGAGTTTAAAAAACAATCTTTTGGATCAAGTTATTTCCCGGATGATAATAATATTAACATTTTTTAAGTATTTGCCTGTGTCTTTTTATCCTTTGGTTCGCGCTGGCTCCAGAAGGTAGCAAGTGAAGATGCTGAAATATTCATCCATGTTCCGAAGATCAGTGGCGCAAGCGCTGCTGCCTGACTTTTCAGAACATCATAAGCCAATCCAACTGCGAGACCTGCATTCTTGGTTCCGACCTCCATTGTTATTGCCCTTGCATCTGCCTCACTGAAACCGAATGCTTTTGATAAGGAATATCCGGATATAAACCCGAGAAGATTATGAATAATCACTGCGATAAAAAGTGCCGGGCCGATTGACAATAATGTTGCCTTGTTATGGGCTGCAACAATCACTATATATAACATAATGGCTGTCAGCGAAAGTTTTGGAAGTATAATATCCATCCAGTTTTTGGGACCATTTGCCCTGCGTACAGCAATAATGGTAACAGATACTATCGTAATTGCCCAGGCAATCAGGATAAAACCAGTTTGCATAGATTTTAAACTGGCAGGAAACGGAACAAAAAGCAGAGCAAATCCGATAATAAAACTGACGGACGCCATAATACCAATATTCATATCCTTCTTAGTCCAGGATAAGTTCCCGTAAAGAATTTTATTGATAATGATACCAGCAATAACAGGGATAAAAAGCATATTGAGTATACTGATCATCATTCCGACTGCATCAACATGAATATACTGACCCGCAAGTAATTGCATCAGGAATGGTGTTGCCAGCGGAGAGATCAGAGTAGTAAGTGTAGTCACAGTCATTGAAAGGGCCAGATTGCCTTTTGCCAGATATGTCATAACGTTTGAAGCAGCTCCTGCCGGGCCAACACCCAGCAATATGATACCTGCTGCCACCTCAGGAGGAAAATGATATACTTTAATTATTAATATAGCAATCAAGGGCATTAAAACATAGCACATTACAGAGGCGATAATAACTTTAAGAGGTTTGGTTAATTCCTTTACAAAATCACCAATGCTGAGCTTGGTACCCATGCCAAACATGATCACCTGGATTGAGGGTACAATGAGCTTATTTGTATCAAAGCCCCAGTTAGTGAATAATTGAGGAAAATAAAGAGTGAATGAAACAAATGCGAAGATCTGAAATGTAAAGGATAAGCCTTTCAGTTTTTCTGTTTTCTGCACTGTGAATGCCAGGGCATAGAACATTGTAAACAGCACTATTCCGTTAGCAAGAAGACTTCCTTTGCCAATAAATAGAAGCACAATCTCAGCTATGGCAAGTATGATTGCCAGAGTGAGGTACATTTTCATTGTTCCAAAATTTTTCATAGTAAAATATAGGTGGTTAGATGGTTAGAAAATTCATTGTCGTTTCAAAAATCTGTTCAGGCTGGAGTCCATGCTGTGCCAGTAATTCTTCATATGGCCCGTTGCTGGCATACTTGTCTTCAATACCAATCATTTTGATTTTCGAAGGACATTCCTGACTGCAAATTTCCGCAACTATGCTACCCAGTCCTCCGGCAATAAAATGCTCCTCAACAGTTACTATCTTCCCAATCTCTTTTGCTGCGGAAAGGACCAGCTCTTTATCAATTGGCTTGAGAGTATGCATATCAATAAGCCTTACACTTACGCCAGCCTCTTCAAGATGGCTGGCAGCAGCAAATGCTTTTGATAATACAGTACCCGTACCAATAATAGCCACATCCTTACCCTCTTTCACAACAATACCTTTTCCAAGCTTGAAATCTACATCGTCAGGATAAAGTACCGGCATTGCAGGGCTCCCTATCTTCATATAGCAAGGACCAACATGTCTGACCATTGCAAAAACTGCTTTCTTTATTGTTACGGGATCTCCGGGATTAATGATTGTCACACCTGGAATTGTCCTGATGATTGCAACATCATCAATCGAATGGTGAGTTGATCCCAGCTGATCATATGTTAGGCCGCAACAACGACCAACAACTTTTACATTCTGGTTCATATAGCCGAGGTCATTCCTGAACATTTCAAACGGTCGAGCTGTGACAAATGGTGCGATGGCTGCAAATACCGGGATCTTTCCGGTTGTAGCAAGTCCGCTTGCAAATCCAATAACACCCTGTTCCATAATTCCGAATTCAAAATGCCGTTCAGGGAACTTTTTAGGGAAATCGCCCATTCCTGAACCGGAACTACTGTCGGCCGACAGAACAACAATATTTTGATCAGAAGCAGCAGCTTCAATAATGGCTTCTCCAAATGTTTTTCTCGGATCTTTCAGTTCATTTATCATAGACCTGCCCCCTCTGTTTTTGCTTTCAGCTGTTTCTCAATATTTTCAAGATCGCGTTCTGCCTGTTCCATTTCTTCAGGTTTTGCTTTCCAGTAATGATAACTTACCTTCCCTTCTGCAAAGCTCAGTCCTTTTGATTTTATAGTATCGGCTATGATAACCGATGGTTTTCCTTTATCAAACGGAGCCTGGTTTACAGTGTTGATGATTGTCTCAAAATTGTGACCATCAATAACTTTT
>JAHEYW010000112.1 GCA_023251395.1 Bacteroidales bacterium | reverse complement strand
CTATGGACTTGAACTCCCTAATATCAGGAACTGAACACTTTCCATCAATCCGTTTCTGCAAATACCATTCAGATTTATTTGGATAAAGGATTTATTAATTACATTTACTGAACATAAAATTTAAATTATAGAAAAGAATTATGGAACAAATAATCAATACTTTACGCGATTCAAAGAAAGCAAGATGGACCGCATTAATCATTGTTTCATTTTCAATGTTTGGTGCTTATTATTTCAATTATGCCCTCTCACCTGTAAAACCGATGCTTGAGAGCATTCTAGGATGGAATAGTTCTGATTTCGGTATCTATACTTCATCCTATACCTGGTTTAACGTGTTTTTATTCATGCTTATATTCAGCGGAATTATCCTCGATAAAATGGGGATCCGTTTTACAGGTCTTGCTGCAACCTTAATGATGACAATCGGAACAGGACTTAATTACTGGGCCCTGAGACATTCTTTTCCGGATGGGGCAATGATTTTTGGTATTAAGACCCAGGTTATTATTTCGGCTATTGGTTTTGGAATATTTGGTGTCGGAACTGAGGCAGGTGGTATAACAGTCTCAAAGGCAATTGTAAAGTGGTTCAAAGGATATGAGATGGCACTGGCGATGGGTATGCAGATGTCTATTGCACGTCTGGGTACTGCAGTTGCTCTTGGAATTGCATTGCCCGTCGCAAAAACCTACTCTTATTCTTCACCTGTTTTGCTGGCATTTGTATTTATGCTGATAGCTTTTTCTGCCTTTGTGATTTACACATTCATGGACAAGAAACTGGATGCTTCAATCGCCCAGAGCAAAAATGGGAATTCAGCAGAAGACGCTTTTGAACTAAAGGACATTCTGTTTATCGTAAAGAACAAGGGATTCTGGTTTATTGCTATCCTGTGTGTATTGTTTTATTCAGCAGTATTCCCGTTTTTATTTTATGCTACCGATTTAATGATTAATAAATATCATGTGAATCCAAATCTTGCAGGATCGATACCTGCACTTCTGCCATTCGGAACTATTTTTCTTACACCTTTATTTGGGACCGTTTATGATAAAAAAGGGAAAGGAGCAACAATAATGATTATCGGATCAGTAATTCTGATCCTCGTTCACAGTGTTCTGACTATACCGTTTTTAAATGCATGGTGGCTTGCAGCAGGCATGGTAATCATTCTTGGTATAGGTTTTTCATTGGTTCCTGCAGCAATGTGGCCTTCTGTTCCGAAAATTATCCCTGAAAAACAGCTTGGAACAGCATATGCTGTTATTTTCTGGATTCAGAACATTGGTTTATGGGCTATTCCCCTTTTACTCGGAATAGTACTTAACAGGACAAACCCGGAAGTTACTCCAAATAAACTGGTTGTAAAAGAGGCAGTGGCAAGTGCTTATAAACAGATATTATCGGATAAAGTGTATAACCTTTCGGAAAAGGAAATCATAAGACTGGCAGAAAAGGCAAGTAGCAGTACAATTGACTCTTTAGTGCAGAATTCAACATATGAAGCGGCAAAATTGAATACCAGTGACCTGGAAAGTCTCAAAACAAGTATTACCTCAGGCACAGCTAACGCTTTGTCAGCTATAAACAGGGAAGCGGGGAAAGCTACATTCAACAGAGACATTGAAACTAAAACGGCTGAAGCTATATATCCGATTATTGAAAAGACAAGATTGAACCTCAGGTACAATTACTTCTTTGATTTAGTAATATTTACTTCCTTGAGTATCCTGGCATTATTATTTGCATTTCTTCTGAAGGCAGAAGATAAAAAGAAGAGCTATGGACTTGAACTCCCGAACATAAAACATTAATTAGGGGATATTGAATTTAAGGGTTTGAATTAAATATAATATTTATATTTTTGTTTCATAATAAACTAAAAAGAATCGAGATATGAAAAAGGTAATTATAGGTTTATCAGTAGTCGTTATTCTTGCTGTTGTTGTTGTGCTATTTACAAATTCCAGAACTTCATCAAATGAAGGTAAAAAGTCTGCAACAGAGATGTCGAAAGATTGCTGTAAAAGCGCTTCAACAGCCAACTGCGAAATGGGAAAAGCAAAGGATACCAATTCTGAAGTGAAAGAAGCTGTCGCTGAAAAAGCTACTGCAGATGGAGAAAAACCTTGCTGTAAAGAAGGTGAAGCGATGAAGAAAGGTTGTGAAGAGACAACCTGTCCAATGAAAGCAAAAAAATAGTACCATAAGGTCAAACCAGTTTTAGGAAAGCCATGGTCATCACAAAATGATCATGGTTTTTTAATATGATTTATTGTTAAAAATAAAAGCATTTCATATGAGTTCAAATGAGTTTTCAAAATCGCAAGTCTTCAGTTTCTCAGATTCTGTTGATTATGCTGACGGAGCTATTGTAAGCAAAACTGTTCTTAAAAAACAGACAGGCAATATATCTCTTTTTGCGTTTGCAAAAGGGGAAGCATTAAGTGAGCACACAGCACCATTTGACGCACTTATCGATGTGGTAGATGGAAAAGGTGAAATAACAATTGGAGGGAATCCCTATACACTGGAAAAGGGGCAGAGCATTATTATGCCTGCGAATATACCCCATGCAGTAAGGGCAGTTGAAAAATTCAAAATGGTTCTTACGATGATAAGAAGCAACTGAGGATGTGATGAAATTCCTTAGGCAGTTACGCAATTTTAATCAATATTGACTTAATTACATCAGTAACATCTTCAGCTTCATCAACACATCTTTCCAGGATTTCGAGGATTTTATTATTTTTTAGTAACTCGGCAGGATCTTTTTCCTTATCAAAAAGTTCAGAGATTGCAACATAGTAGTACTCATCTGCTTTATGCTCAATATCCTTCACATTAGCGCAAGCTTTGCTTATCTCATCTTTATTGGCAGCAGCATCATTCAGACAATGAACACATTTTTCAATTTCTTTAGCTGCTTCATAGATGCTTTCTGCCATTTCTTTATAAACCGGCATAAGTTTTTTTGGTTTATAAAGACATATCCTTCTTGAAATACCATTTATTGAGTCAACGACATCGTCAATATGTGCGATAAGCATGTGTATGTCTTCTCTGTCAAATGGTGTAATAAACGATTTATTCAACTGCTGATATGTCCTGTCAGTAATCTCATCGCCGATATGTTCAATGTTTACTATCTCCTTGTGAATTCTTTCAAACTCTGCCATCTCGTTACTCAGCATCAATTGCCTTAATAGCTCGGCCGCCTTAACCAGGTTTTTTGCATCCTCTTCAAACAGTGGATAAAAGGAATGATCTTTTGGTACGAAAAACTTGAGAATTTTATCAATGTTCATAATATGCAGTTTAAGTATTATTTAAGTTTTAATTTACCCAGTTGAAAAACAGATACATCAATGCCCCGATTACTCCTGATACTGGGATAGTAAGTATCCAGGCCCAGAATATTTTTTGAGTGACACCCCATTTGACTGCTGATGCTCCTTTACGTGCACCTACGCCCATAATTGCACCAGTAATGGTATGGGTTGTACTTACAGGGATACCCCAGTGTGTGGCAGCAAAAAGTGTTACTGAACCGGCTGTCTCAGAGCAAAAGCCTTCAAATGGTTTTAGCTTTGTTATCTTCTGACCCATAGTTTTGACAATTCTCCATCCACCGAATAATGTTCCAAGGGCAATCGAGGTATAACATGAAAGGACAACCCAGGTAGGTGGCTCTTTTGCCTCTTTCGTTACAAGTCCAGATATTATCATTGCTACCCAGATTATTCCCATGGATTTCTGAGCATCATTTCCACCATGTCCAAGACTAAAGGCTGAAGCCGAGACTATCTGTAATCTTCTGAACCATTTATCAACCGAGAATGGAGGTACTTTCCTGAAAAACCACATTATCAGCGAGGATAGAAAAAATGAAAAGAAGAATCCAAGCATCGGTGCAATAAATATGAATGCAACGATTTTAAGAACACCAGCGCCAATGACAGAACCAAATCCTGAATTAGCGACAGCAGCACCAATAAGACCTCCAACAAGTGTATGAGAAGAGCTGGATGGCAATCCCCACCACCATGTTACAAGATTCCATGTAATTGCTGCAACCAGAGCTGCACCAATCACATTCAGGTTAATTACGTCTGTTTCTACAACCCCTTTACCCATCGTAGCAGCAACCTTCAGATGGAAAACCAGAAAAGCAATGAAATTGAAGAATGCAGCCATAGAAACTGCGGCAAATGGTGATAAAACTTTTGTGGAAACAACACAGGCTATAGAATTCGCAGAATCGTGAAAACCATTAATAAAATCAAAAATAAGTACCAGTGCTATAATTATATAAAGGAAGGTCATTCTGATTTCAGTGTTATGATGCCCTATTTAAAATTAACATGTAAACGAAAAGGTCAAGTTATCTCCTAATAAATCCACAGGGATTTGAAAAGTGCCATAAAAATAAGTAAACAGGAACATATTTCAAAACTGAGGTACAATAAAATTCTAAATTGTTGGAAGCAGAGAACTTACAATTATGGAGTAGCAAAATGATCTCAAAGTTTTGTTTTTCAAAATTTGCACCTGCTGCCACTTATTAAATTCTTTATCAGAAAATCTGTAATTAATCAGCAATTATATCTCTAAATAATATTAATTTTATCCTTGGATTTTTTAGTTTAATTTAAATCATTTAATATGAGTGATATACGTAATCTTGAACCAAAAAAATTGTGGAGTTTGTTTCACGAAATAACTCAGATTCCTCATCCTTCAAAGAAGGAAAAGAAGATCATTGAATTTGTTGCTGAATTTGGTAAAAGACATAACCTTGAGACTATAGTTGACAAGGTTGGTAATGTTATAATCCGCAAACCTGCAACAAAGGGATTGGAGAATCGCAAAGGTGTTATTCTGCAATCTCACCTTGATATGGTTCCTCAGAAGAACAGCGATAAAATCCACGATTTTGAGAAAGATCCCATCCAGACATTAATTGATGGGGAATGGGTTAAGGCAAATGGTACCACACTTGGTTCAGACAATGGTATTGGTGTCGCTGCTACGCTTGCAATTTTGGCTTCCACTGATATACCTCACGGTCCTCTTGAGGCACTTTTCACTATAGATGAAGAAACAGGAATGACAGGTGTGAATGGTCTTGAGAAAGGGATACTGAAAGGAGATATTCTGATGAATCTTGATTCAGAAGATGAAGGTGAACTCTATGTAGGTTGTGCAGGAGGAATTGATGTAAGTGCTAAAAAAACATATTCTGAAGAAGTTGCACCTAAAGGAATGGTTGCTTTCAAAATTAATGTAAAAGGATTGAAAGGAGGTCACTCTGGTGTAGATATTGCGTTAGGACGTGCAAATTCAAATAAACTTATGTTCAGGTTCCTGATGCAGGCTGAATCAGATTTCGGGATCAGGCTTTCAGAAGTTTCCGGCGGTGACCTGAGGAATGCAATACCCAGGGAATCAAATGCAGAATTGCTTGTACCAGAAATTAAAACCGTTGATTTTCAAAGCTTTGTTTCCGGATATGAGAAAATGTACAGGGCAGAGTTTTTAGAAACAGAGCCCGATCTTAAATTCTTTGCTGAAAAAATACCGACTCCGGGAAAAGTTATGAACCAGGCTGATCAATACAGGATTATCAGGGCGGTTTTTATTTGCCCAAATGGGGTCGTGAGAATGAGTCAGGCAATGAAAGGACTTGTGGAAACCTCAAATAACCTTGCTATTATCAGATGCAGGGGGGGGCTATTTGAGGCTCACAATCTTACCAGAAGTTCTGTTGATTCCGCAAAAGAGGCCACGGCATGGCGCATTGCAGCGGCTTTCCAGCTAATAAATGCTGATGTTAAAGTCGAAGGTGGATATCCTGGATGGAAACCAAATGTCAATTCACCTATCCTGAAAGCTGCAAGCGGAGTATATAAGGAAATGTTTGGCAAAGTTCCGGAAATAAAAGCAATACATGCCGGACTTGAGTGTGGAATACTTGGAGGAGTATATCCAAATCTGGATATGATTTCATTTGGACCGACAATCAGATTCCCTCATTCTCCTGATGAAAAAGTCAATATTGAATCAGTAGCTAAATTCTATAAGTTCCTTTGCGGGAATCTGAAAAGCGTACCAGTTCGATAATTAAAACCTCACCCCAACCCCTCTCCCAGGGGAGAGGGGCTAAAATTAGTCAAATTGACCTTTCCCTTATTTTGCCCCCCAATCCTCCTAAAGGGGGGCTAAAAAAAGCCACCCCGTTTCTGGAGCGGCCCACTATCTATTTTTTTCTTCCTGTCGTCTTTTGCCTGACACCCGTTGCCTCCTTCTTTTCTTCCTGACGTCTGTCTCCAGGTACCTATTCAACCTTTATTTCAACCAGGATATCATCTTTCATTACATTGGTATTGGGCCTGGCTGAAATACTGGTTACAAGTCCGTTTACAGTTGACTGGATCTCGTTCTGCATTTTCATAGCTTCAAGTATTACAACAGGTTCACCCTTTAATACCTGAGAACCCTCACGAACCAGAACATCGATTATTTTGCCAGGCATAGGAGCCTTGACTAACTCCTTCTCCTGTTTACCCTTATGTTTGCTTAGGACTTTCATCCTCTGCAGAGAGAAAGGAGTCTCAACATTAAATGTATAGCTGATATCGTTAAAAAGAATTTCGTATTTATTTTGACTCGACTTTACTATTTCAAGCGGGTATCGTCTGTTTTTCCAAAGAATATAGGTACCGTATTTTTCGTCACTCTTTATCTGAACATCGTAATTTCTTTTCCCTACTTTTATGGTATGCTTGAGTGGTAGTGAGAAACTGAATTTCCTGTTCTCTGACGATAGTGCATAGAGTTTTTTGATCTGCGGCTTTTCGTTTGGCATTTTTGAAAGATTTTAGAACTGATTGATTCTTTTATTCAGAAGCCATGGGCTCATCTCACGACCTCTTTTAAAATCCACATTAATACTATCCTCGCTCAGGTTTTCTTCAATGAATAGTTTTGTAGCGAGCCATGCAGCCAGCATCTCTTCATATTCGCTATAGTAATAATATTTTTCAAGGTCCTTTTCGATAAACGCTGTGGTAAAGTTACCGGATTGAAATTTCGGATGGCGTACCAGCATTCTGAAGAACGGGAGTGTGGTTTTGGTTCCCTTAATCCATACTTTGTCGAGAGCTTTTTTACAGTTCTGCAAAGCATCTTTTCTGTCTTTCCCTTTGACAATCAGCTTCGCTATCATTGAATCGTAACTTGAAACGATTGCAGATCCGGCCTGGATCCCGGTGTCAACTCTGACATATGGATCATCAGGCATGCTCAGTTTTTCTATTCTGCCAGGATCAGGTGCGAAACCTGCCTGAACATCTTCTGCATTTATCCGGCATTCAATAGCCCAGCCTTCAAGTTTAATGTCAGATTGTTTATAAGGAAGCTCTTCGTTATTTGCAATCCTTATTTGTAGTTCAATAAGGTCCAGCCCAGTGACCATTTCCGTTACCGGATGCTCCACCTGGATCCTTGTGTTCATCTCCATGAAATAGAACCTCTTGTCTGAATCCAGAAGAAATTCAACCGTACCAGCAGAATAATAGTTTACAGCTTTCGCGATCTGTACTGCCATTTTCCCCATCTCTTTCCTCAGTTTTTCATCCAGTGCTGCTGAAGGAGCCTCTTCAAGAAGTTTCTGATGTTTCCTCTGTATTGAACATTCCCTTTCGCCAAGGTGGATAATATTTCCTTTCTTGTCACCAATAATTTGAAATTCAATATGTTTTGGATTTTCAATATATTTTTCGATGAAGACAGACGGGTCATTGAATGCTTTTTCTGCCTCTTTGCTCGCGACAATAAACATTTTTCCCATATCCTCAGACCTGCGGACAATTCTCATTCCTCTTCCTCCGCCTCCGGAAGCAGCTTTAATTATTACGGGGTATCCAATTTTTTCAGCAATTTTTATTCCTTCTTCCTCATTGCTGATATTCCCTTCACTACCCATCGCCATTGGTATTTTATTAGCCAAAGCAATTCTTCTTGCAATAGTCTTATTTCCCATTTTGTATATCGCATCGGGGGAAGGGCCAATGAAAATAATCTTATTATCAACACATTTATCCGCGAAATAAGCGTTCTCAGCCAGAAATCCGTAACCCGGGTGTATTGCATCCGAACCTGTTTTTAGCGCTATCTCTATAAGCTTGTCGATATCAAGAAAAACTGGTATATCTGCCGATTCATCTGTAATGTCATATACTACATCCGCATGTGAAAGATACAACGCATTAGGTTCAATCACAGTTTTAACCGCCACGGTTTCAATCTTCATTATGCGGGCAGTTTTCATTATCCTGATTGCAATCTCACCACGGTTGGCAATTAGTATTCTCTTAATCTTCATATTAAGTTAGTCTTTTATGCTTATCGAACCCACCCCAAACCCCGCCCGGGAGGGGTTTTCAAGAATCACTTTTGTCTTTATATTTTTATCTTTTGTCTTCACATAACCCCGCACCCAGCACCCATTATAATGGCATATTACCATGTTTCCTTGCCGGTACCTTCACCCATTTATTATTAAGAGCCTCTAGAGCTGAGAGAATCTTTTTCCTAGTCAGAGCAGGATCAATCACCTCATCAATGTATCCACTTTCATCTGCAATAAATGGGTTTGCAATTTTATCACGATATTTCTTAACCAGCTCTTTCTTCAGTTCAGCCGGATTCTTTGATTCGCTGATTTCCCGCTTGTATAGGATAGCAACTGCACCATCAGGTCCCATAACTGCAATCTCAGCGGTAGGCCATGCGAAACTGAAATCTCCACCAAGGAATTTACTGTTCATTACAATGAATGCACCGCCGTAAGCTTTTCTCAAAATAATAGTGATCTTTGGAACTGTTGCTTCACTATATGCAAAAAGCAGTTTTGCACCATGTCTTATTATCCCGGCATGCTCCTGATCAACACCGGGTAAGAATCCGGGAACATCCTCAAATGTGAGTATCGGGATATTGAAAGCATCACAAAACCTGATGAATCTTGCACCTTTTGTCGAGGAGTTTATATCCAGAACACCCGCCAGAACTTTCGGCTGATTAGCCACAATACCAATTGTTTTCCCTTTCAATCTTGCGAACCCCGTAATAAGGTTTGGAGCAAATAATTCAGAAGTCTCAAAAAAACTGTTTTTGTCCACAACAAGATTTATAACATCTTTTACATCATAAGCTTTGTTTGGATCATCCGGGACAATATCCCTGAGTTTTTCAATTATATCATTTTCATTACTATTGGTCTCGACTATTGGCGGATTCTCAACGTTATTTGATGGCAGGTATGATAGGAATTTCTTAAGAGCAAGTATTGTATTTTCCTCGTCGTCATAAATCATATGTGCCACACCGCTTTTCCTTGCATGAACTTCTGCTCCACCGAGACCATCTGAAGAAACTTCTTCATTGAGTACCTCCTTTACAACATTAGGTCCGGTTACGAACATATAGCTGGTGCTGTTTACCATAAAAACAAAGTCGGTTAGTGCAGGGGAATAAACGGCACCACCAGCGGCTGGTCCTAAAATGACGGAAATTTGTGGAATGATTCCTGAGGATTGTATAATGTTTTGAAATATTGATGCATAACCGCTCAGACTTGCTACCCCTTCCTGTATCCTTGCCCCACCAGAGTCCATCATACCAATAATCGGGGCACCCATCTTCAGGGCCATCTCCTGGATTTTTGTTATTTTTTTGGAATGAACCAATCCAAGGGAGCCACCCATAATGGTAAAATCCTGTGCATAGGCAAAAACAAGCCGGCCATTTATTTTTCCATGTCCGACAATTACACCGTCGCCGAATGTTCTTTCAACCTTCCCGAATTCAACCGGCTGGCTGGCAGGAGTAACAAATGCATCTATTTCCTCAAATGTGCCTGGATCAAAAAGAAGGGTTATTCTTTCATGTGCAGTGAGTTTGCCCTTTGAATGCTGCTTCTCAGCATTTTTTGTACTGTATTGTTTTTCCAGAGCCTCCTGACGTTCTAAAAAGGCTTTGTAAGCTTTTCCTGCTAAATCCATACCCAATTAATTTTTAATAAATATCCGGATTATTTCTTGCTGATATAAATTCTACCCATCCCGGATATTTTGAGGTCTCAAAAATACTCAATATCTGACTATTTCCAAAAAATCATTCGACCGAATAAAATCACATTATTGTAATATTATGTTATTCAGTAAAATACAGGCTGGAAAAATTCGACCTATCTAGTCCCGGCAAACATTCTATTCTCAATTGCTGAGCAGATGATATGTCCGATCATTATATGCACTTCCTGTATCCTTGGAGTATCTTTAGATGGCACAGAAATAAAAACATCACAGAATGGTAACATTTTCTCTGTAAATTGTCCTGAAAATCCGATCACCTT
>JAHEYW010000307.1 GCA_023251395.1 Bacteroidales bacterium | reverse complement strand
TTCTCTGTCTGGTAATAATTGACTCTCTTGTCGTTAATGTGTGTTCCTTTGGGAACCATCATTAAGATTCTCAGTCTTTGAAACAAAGAGAGCTTTTGGATAGAACATACATCCAGCAATCCATCATTTGCAATAGCCCTTGGTGTAAGGAAGAATCCTCCTGCGAACCGCCTTCCATTGGAAACTGTATTAATGAAGCAATCTGTTTCTGCTTTCTTACCCTGGTTTAAGACAATCATTTTCTTCTCCCTGAAAAAAAGAAGGGTTTTAAGAATATGCCATATGTATTTGTTTTTGCCTCCCCGTTTTACTTCTCCCGGCTCGGTGTAATTCTCTGCTGCAACCTGGGCATCAAAACCAAGTCCCATTCCGTTAAGAAATATCTTTCCGTTACAATGACCAACATCCATTGGCATTACATTACATTCAAAAAATGTGTCCCAGTCTTCATCCTCAAACCTTCCAGGGAAACCGGTAATCTGTATCATGTCGTTTCCGGTACCACCAGGGATCAATCCAATGATAGCACTGTTCAGACATATCAGTGGCGCAGCTATTTCATTAAGAGTGCCGTCTCCGCCGACCCCGATAATGTAATGATAACCCTTTTCCATATATTCCTTTGACAGTACTGAAGCATGTCCTTTTCTTTCAGTGTAAACAATTTCAGCATTCAGTCTGTACTTCCCAATCATTTCCTTTATTTTTCCTGACAGGGTAGGGGCAAAGCCATTACCTGCCACCGGATTAATAATAAATACCCATTTACTGTTTGGATCCATTTTGTTAGCAGTTTTACTCTGATTATCTGTTGATATGATTTAAAGTTTACACTTAGTTAGACAAAGAACTCTCAATAATGTTTTTAAGAAATTCAATTATTTCAGCATCATCTTTATCTATAAGCTTTTCCCGGGATACAGGTTCATGAATAATTACACTTATCCTCGAACTGAAATTTATATAAAACCTGTTCTTTGGTTTCAGTACATAGAAACCATTCAATGTAACTGGCAGAACATTTATTTCGGAAGCCCTGAGTATATGTATAAAACCCCTGTAAAAGTCATTTATCTTACCGTCGAGAGTCCTGGTCCCCTCCGGGAACATCGCGATTGTATGGCCCTTTGACTTCTTTATAAGCTTATCAATCATTTCTTTTGTATTCCTGATACTTGCCTTTCTCATTGGAACATAATCTGTCATCTTCAATACACTTGAGAACACAGGTATCTTTAGTAATCTTTCATGACCGAACCATGAAATTCCAGGGAAAAATGAGGTAATTGCAATTATGTCAAAAAGGCTTGAATGATTTGCGATCAGAAGATATTTTCCATTCTTCTCAATATTATTTAATCCTTCAACATAAAGTTTCTTTCCAATAATAAGGAATACTGCTTTGGCCCAGAGGCGCATCAGAAATCTGACAACACTTTTCCACCTTAAATAAACAAAAGGTAACCCAATAACAATCATTATGGCAGTGAAAATATAAAGAATGCCAAAAGCCGTTACGGTAAGAAAAGTATAAACCCTTATTCTCCACATTTGAATTAGTCATTAGTGCAGGTAACCTCTGAAAATTCTCAGTTGTGGTTTTATTCCCTGATAAATAATTGCTGAAAATAGTGTTTTTTTTGAAAACCAGTGTATAGCCATTTTTTTTCCTTCACCATTTCCCAAGACTCTCTGAATACGATTTAATATCCTCGGGTGACATATACAGCTCGATTATTTTATCATGGTTCCTGTAATAGTTAGAGATTTCTGTCAGTTCATATAATTGTCGGCCATAACCCTTTTCTATAGTAAGCCGGTCAGTTGCAGTTTCTTCCTCCACCTGGGCTTTTCTTGATATCAGAAACCTGATCGCAAAGAGAAGATATTTCCTGATTCCAAGTATGGCGTATCTTTCCTGGTGGCAAAGCTCATGAGCGAGAATACCTGTAAGGACATTGTCATTAAATCCTTCCGCCCTTGTACTGATCACAATGAATCTGATAAAAGGAGGGATCCAGACAGACATTCCGTAAAACCGGAATCTGTAAACAAAAATATGGATCTTCTTATCCCTTAGCAGCGGAAATGAATCATTTATCAGCTTCGCTGCAATCAATTTGTATTTTTCTTTCACCTGAAATTAAAATTATTATTCACCCATTCGCCTCTTCTCCCATTCCCCCCTTCTATTTATACGTCTTTGTCATCGAAGATGGTACAACAATGATAAAATCTGCAGTTCCTTTAAAGTCATCATTCAGTTTATTTGTATCATCCTGCTGGACTGTTGAGACAGTAACAATTCTCGCATCAGGTAACACTTTCTTTACATACCATATTATTCCCATATGCCTGTCGGAATGGTAACTGCCATTGAAATGAATTACCACCTGCCCTTTCTGCCAGTTTCTGGTAATTGACCAGGCCATGGTGGCATCTTTTATTGCCTGTGCTTTTGGCAGATTCGCGCTTGCGTGTCCCATTGGTCCTCCGCTCATTGCAAGCATATCCTTATAGCATGGCAGTTCTGGATCGTATTCAATTGGCAGCGGAGCAATGAATTTTTTACCTTCTGCAGTTATTTTATCAAGAGCTTCAAACCCTCCCGATGAAACGACCGATGCATAGCGCCTTGGGATGTTCGATGCAATGAATTTTAATCCATTTTCTTTTGCAAAGCTCAGCAACGGTTTATAATCAGTTAAATAGTTAGGCCATTTTCTTATTTCAGTTTCAAATGAAGATTCTTTGACTATACCATCCAGATATTCATCAATAAGTATCTGATTATCAGTTTCAAACATTTCTGCAGCCAGAACCATGTTTTT
>JAHEYW010000111.1 GCA_023251395.1 Bacteroidales bacterium | reverse complement strand
CAGCTTTTTCAGTTTCCTTAATTGGAGTACTAAGCAGGATGAATTGCCTCAACGGGACAAACATCAGCACATGCACCACAGTCAGTGCAAATATCAGGATTGATTTTATAGATGTCGCCTTCTGATATTGCTTCCACCGGACATTCGTCTATACATGTTCCGCAAGCAGTACAATCATCATTAATTTTGTAAGCCATTTCTATTATTTTTAAATGTGTTAAATTACAATTTGGCGCAAAGTTATCTATATTTTTCAAAATTAAAAAAACTTTGGGCTTTAAGTGTTAAATATCATATTGTTTGAAGCTATTGGTCTCATAATCAGAGTGAAACTGATTAAGGCATTTTAAAAATCGAGGCTGAATGAGAGATAAAAGACTCTCGGCAATGTATAGTGGTTCTCTATACCCCAGGCCCAGTCTGCCCTGATAAAGTAACCCAGAAGCTGGAACCTGGCACCTGCCCCATAACCTGCTACTATCGGATCTCTGTTAGTATCTAGTGTTACAGTTATAGGGCCGTTTTTTATAACTTCAGTGTCATATGCATTGGTGCCTGACCATGGACTTTTGCCTGACCATGCTGTTCCAACATCAGCGAAACCAACAACCTGCAGGCTGTTAAGGAAATTTGACTTAAGGGGATGTCCGGCAAAATACCTTACAAACGGCCATCTTACCTCACTGTTGATAAGTGCAAAATTATTACCATTTCTAACATTCTGGCTGAAGCCTCTCATATTTGTTGCAAGAGCCTGGAATCCATAATGGTCTGTCTGGCTTATAGGTACTGTATTGTCAAACATTGGTATCTTATTGAAAAAGTACCCCATCCAGTTGTCGACACCACCGAGATAATAAATTAGTTTGGTAGGTCCGTAGGAAGAGCTGAAAGCAAACCTGTTGGCCCAGATAAGTTCGCGATGGATTTTAGTATAATGACGGAAATCTCCGCCAATTACTATCATGTCAGATTTCTTCGACGTTACCTCTCTGTAATATTCGCCGAACATCTTGAACCTGGTCCCATAGTAGATATTGATACACCTTTTTCTCGTGTTGTCAAAGATCACTTCTCCCTTCAGGCTGGCCCAGTGTCTTTCAATATCACTGGTTCCCAGAGAGGCTACATCTGTCGAAAGTGTAACATATCTGTCAAGCCTGTATGAAACTGTTCCCTTTAATGCCAGAACAGGACTGAGAGGTTTTGCAAGTGAAAAATAGAGGTTATCACTATGGATCTTTGTCTCGGTTGTATCAGTTGAGTTGTTAAAACTCTGACGATGATAAATCAATTGCTTATCAAACTTACCTTTAAGATTCTCAACACTGAGAAGATATTCGTTACTGTCAAAGTTTCCGGCAAACCTGAAGCCCCCTGTAACCTTATAGTTTTCAAAGAGATCAAGGATTCCGATTTTATTAAAAAGATTCACTCCCGGATTAAAATAGGGCGATCCTCCATTAAACGCCTGATATGAATTGCTAAGAAAACTAAAATCGATCTGAGTTGCTATGTAGTTATTATAAAAGGAAGTCTCATAGATCCTTATCAATGGCAGACTCAGTTTGCCGGTGTCAAGATCAATATTCATATAATCCTTTCGCCAAAGCTGTTCGTAATAGTTCTGCTTCTCTTTTTCGAAAATATAATGATTGATATCAATAGGTTCGTTTTTGGCGTAATACTCGTAAAGAGGCTTTTTAAGAGTGTCCCGTCTTTTTTTATCTTCTGCAAGGAGCCATTGTCTTAACCTTTCTATGCTGTCGGCCTTGTGAAGCAGTCTTGTCTGTTCTTTTCGAAAGGATGTAATTACAATTTCCTTTTCATTTACCTGATCATTATTGGAATGGTTTCCTTTCTTTACAAAATATCGTCCTTTGTCAAAGATAACCTCGCCGTAAGTGTCTGATCCATCTGATACATCCTGCTCAAGGATATTTCTGTCGTAATTAGTAATTGCCCTTGCATTAAGAAAATACCTGTAATGTGTTGCTGTGTCAATATAGCTTATAGAGCTGTCGAGCTTTGCGAAATACCTGTTGAAAATACCATTGTCATTACCCAGATATGCCAGCATTTTTTTTCTCGATTCCGATACTTTGAGGTTGTCATTGTACATGCCATGGGTCAGCCTTGTTACACTGGCCGGTTTGGTTGCAATATTATATGTGAACAGATCAAATGTCGGGGAAAGCTTTTCATAAGGATTGGCATCGTTGAGAAGGGAATCATTAAGTCTGTTTGAGGAAAAAACTATCTCATCGGGTGAATCTTTAAGAAAAGATGGATTAAGGTCATCTGCTAAATCACGGGTGATCTGATCGTTTGTGCCTGAGGCAATTGTATGAATGTAAATGTCGGTTATTCCATCCTTAACCGCTGAAAAGACAAGCCGTGAACCTTCTGGAGAATATGAAAAATCAAGCACTTTATCGAAATACATCAGAAGTTTCTTCTCTGTTTTCTTTTCAGCAATTCTATAAAAATATAGGTCAAGTATAGCTCTCTCCTCATTAATAAATGTCAGTATCCTGCTGTTTGGATGCCAGGCAATGACAGGGTATGTGTTATCCGTTTTATGTTCATATTTTGGCTCAACCCTGAAAATTATCCTGAACTTACCGGTTTGCTGATCATAAAGCCATATCTTCTTCTTCCCCCAATCATTGGTTGCATAGGCGATATATTTCTTGTCGGGACTTAATTTTACCTGCTGGAAGATCTGGTCTTTTTTTGATTTCCGTATAACTGAACCATACTGAGATACATTGTCATTATCTGATGCATATTCCTTTTTATAATACTGTTCCCATTCCTTCAGGAGATCCTTCATTTTCTGTCCGAGAACATATTTAAAACCATCGTCCACGTTCTTATAGATCTTTGTCAGATAGATTATATTGGGAATTAAAGCATCTCCATACTGTTTCCCGATAAATCTCCAGAATGATTGACCGGCAAAAATGGCATCATCATATTCCAGGTGGGATATCTTTCTGTATTTGCCTGACCTGAACCCATCCTTGACCCTGTTTTCGACATTGTAATCCCATCCGAATGCCACATAACTGACCAGCCCCTTTAGATACCAGTCAGGCATATTTATAGAATTGGAGCTGGACGTACGATCCTTGACATCTGCATTTGATATCATCTCATTGATGATACATTCGGCGATCGATGAAGAGATCTGTCTCTCATAAGCGACATGATCACCTTCATAATAAAGAGAGACCTTGTTTTTAATTATCCTGCTGAACCCGCCAAGGTTGTAATCATCATCTGAAAATGTGACCAGTCCGATATTACTTTGCTTGTATTCTGCCTGCTTATTGTAAATAATAAAGATGAGTCGTTTTTCAAGCTTATAGTCGAAATAATCCTCAAGTTCAGAAAGTCTTTTAGTTGCATAGTTTGCCGTAAACTGGGCTATATCCCTTCCATTCTCATTGAAATAGCAGTCAATATTTTCAAACCTGTAATATGACCAGAAATAGTCATAATACTGGACCCTGTTTTTTCCGAAATTCATCTGAAGTCCATTATAAAACTGTGCATCGATCTTTATGAAACCAGTTAAGGCCAAGATGGTGATTAACAGCTTATAATATTTCCGAAGAGGCATTTTCAAGGTAAAATGATGTTAAATTCCCCTCAAATCTTATTCCAAAATAATTGCATAGGCAGCAAAACTAAGATATTCTCCTTTAAAAAATCTAAAATGGGTTAACTTTATTACTTTTGTATGTTTTAATAGTATAAATTCGGCCTGAAATTTGTAATTGATGCAACCAAACCAGGAGAGTTTTTGTTATATCATTGCAATGAAAATATTTTTAAAGAAAAACTGTAATAAAATATGTTTATTATGAAAAGGTTATTTTTTTCAGTCGCTATGTTAATAATCGGAATCACTGCATTTTCCCAGGCGAAGATACAATTCCTTAATTCCGAGCATGATTTTGGTGTGTTTAAGGAAGAGGCAGGGAGACAGTCTTTCAATTTCATCGTAACCAATACAGGCGATTCAGCACTGGTAATACTTAATGTGGTTCCATCATGCGGATGCACCACTCCGGAATGGACTAAAAGCCCGATTCCACCAAAAGGACAAGGAAAAATTACTGCTATTTATGATCCTGCAGGCAGACCAGGGGCATTCGATAAAACACTTACTGTCCATACAAACACAAAACCTGAGATGTCTGTTTTGAGAATTAAAGGGGAAGTATCGCCTCATGAAAAGACCATTGAGGAACTGTATACTTTTGCGGTTGGTCCGGTAAGATTTGAAAGTAATCATCTTCCATTCACAAACGTTAAGAAGAATGAAAAAAAGGTAAGAGTAATGCCAATCATTAATACATCAAAGAATCCTGTTAAACTTGAATTTGATGCTCTTCCTAAGCATCTTACCCTGAAATCTAACCCTGAAACACTCAAAGCCGGACAGAAGGGTATTATTGAAGCAACATATGATGCAAATCTGAACCCTGAACAATGGGGTAGCAATACCGATATGGCCAAAGTAAAAATTGATGGAGTGATATTGCCTAATCTCTTCTTTTACGTTTCTGCCAACCTGGTTGAGGATTTTTCAGGATTATCAAAAGAGGAACTTGACAATGCCCCCGTTTTCAAAATTGCCCAGACGACAATTGATATAGGAACTATGGTACAGGAAACCACTCGTGATGTAGAGTTCAAATATAAAAATGAAGGCAAACGAGATCTTCACATCAGATCTGTAAAAGCTAGTTGTGGTTGTACTGCTGTTCAACAGGGTAGCAATGTTATCAAACCAGGTGAGGAGAGCTCTATCAAAGCAACTTTTAATTCAGGAGGATATAGCGGAAAGGTCACAAAGGCAATCTATGTATATAACGACGATCCAAAGTATTCTGAAGTACTCCTGTTCTTTAATGCTGATGTTACTCCGAAGACACCAGCTAAATAGTTGTCAGAAGTTTAACATTATTTAATACACAATAAAAAGGGTGTCGGATAGTATCTTACACCCTTTTATTATTTTTGCATAGCATATACTTAGAAATGGCTGATTCAGAAGAATTCAAAAGCGCACTGTCGGTGAACAGCGGAATTCATCAACCACCCAGTATTAACCCGGATGCAATTAAGCATTTAAGCAAACGGAGAAAGAAAAAGTACTCGGCGGATCAGTATGTTAAAGCCATTCTTGAGGGTGACAGAACAATTCTCAGTCAGGCAATCACACTTGTCGAAAGTAATAATTCCTGTGATGCAGATCTGGCTCATGATATAGTAGAGCAATGTCTGCCATTCAGTGCAAAATCAATCAGGATAGGGATTACAGGTTCACCTGGAGCAGGTAAGAGCACCTTTATTGAGACATTTGGGAAATTGATTACTGCTGAAGGCAGGAAACTTGCAGTTCTGGCTATTGATCCCAGCAGTGAAGAAACAAAAGGAAGTATTCTTGGGGATAAAACCAGGATGGAAACACTGGGCAATGATCCCAGGGCATTCATAAGACCAACACCCTCCTCCGGAACATTGGGAGGGGTCGCAAGGAGAACACGCGAGACTATCATACTCTTTGAGGCAGCAGGCTTCGACACCGTACTGGTAGAGACCGTAGGGGTAGGTCAGTCTGAAACAACAGCCTCCTCAATGGTGGATTTCTTTCTTCTTCTCCAGCTGTCAGGGGCAGGTGATGAGCTTCAGGGAATTAAACGCGGAATCATGGAGATGGCAGATACAATCGCAATAACAAAAGCAGATGGCAATAACCTCATTCCAGCAGAAAGAGCAAAAATTGAATTCCAGAATGCTCTCCACCTTTATCCGCCAAAGCCTTCGGGATGGAGACCAAATGTAATTTCTTCCAGTTCATTTGAAAACAGAGGAATCCGGGATATATGGGAGTCGATTAAAAGTTATATTGATCTTACAAAAAAAAGCGGGTATTTCGAGGATAAGAGAAAGCAGCAGGCCATTATCCGAATGCATGATGCCATTATCGAACAGCTAAAGGAACAATTCTATAATTCAGATGAGATCATAAAAATGAAACCTGAAATAGAAAAACAACTGCAGGAAGGATCAATTACTTCCTACAAGGCTGCCCGCACCATGCTTAACAAATATTTTAAGAAATAATCATAATTAACAATAAATTATATCTTTGCGCGAACTTAAACCGGATAAGAACAGGAAATCAAAATTGTTTAAAATGAAGAAAATAGCTATTTTTTTACTTGCAGCAGCTATTCTGACTGCATGTTCAACCACACCAAAGGGACCTCATTTTACAGTAACTGGTAAAATAATAGGATCCGACAGCGCTATATTCGTATTGACGAAAAGAGTGGAGGGTAGAAATGTAAAAATTGATTCGGCAATGGCACTTAAAGGTCAGTTTATCATTAAAGGTGGTGCTGTTGAATATCCGGAAAGAGTAAGCCTTACTATTAAAGGGAGAAGGGCTGGTATCCCTTTCTATCTGGAAAATGCTGATATTGTAATTACAGGGAATATTGATTCATTATCTACCGCAAAAGTATCCGGGTCAAAGACCCAGGATGAATATAATGAGTTTCAGTCTGCTTTAAATCTTATCAATGATAAATTCAGTGTTCTTAATGAAGATTACAAGGCAGCTAAAGAAAAAGGAGATAAGGCTAAACTATCTGAACTGGAGAAGAAAGGCGATGAGATCTATGCTGAACAAACTGCAATGCAAAAGGATTTTGTGACAAAGCACCCTGCTTCATTTTATACCCCTACTTTGCTGAATAGTCTTAGTTATGAGCTTGAGGCAGAGGAAATTGAATCATATATAAACAAACTGGATACCAGCCTGGCAAAAGTTCCGGTGATAAAGGAACTTTTAGCAAGGGTTGCAGTAATGAAAACTGTGGCAATTGGTCAGAAAGCACCTGACTTCACGCTTAATGACGTAGATGACAAACCAGTTGCCCTCTCTTCGAAAATTGGAAAATCAAAGCTTTTGCTAATAGATTTCTGGGCTTCATGGTGTGCTCCTTGCAGGAATGAAAATCCGAATGTGGTTAAGGTTTATAACGAATATCACACCAAGGGGCTTGATATTTTCGGTGTTTCACTTGACAGGCCAGGCGAAAAGGATAAATGGGTACAGGCAATCAAGGATGATAAGCTTACCTGGACTCACGTTTCTGATCTTAAGTATTGGAATTGTGAAGCTGCAAAATTATATGCAGTAAACGCAATACCTGCGAATTTCCTGCTTGATGACAAAGGGACAATAGTAGCCAAGAATATTAGAGGGGAAGAATTGGCAAAAAAAGTGAAGGAGCTCCTAACTCTTAAGAAATAATTTATCGGAAAAACTATTAAAAAGGGACTGTTGATTCAGCCCCTTTTTTTATTCTTTCTCACCATTCTTAATCTCTTCCAGGATAAATCCTGTTCCCCTGACTGTACGGATATCTATATTCTTATCTTCTGATATATATTTTCTCAACCGGCTTATAAAAACATCCATGCTTCTACCCAGAAAATAGTCATCTTCTCCCCATATCTCGGTGAGAATATCTTCTCTGGCCAGGATCTTGTTTTTATTAATTATGAAGTACCTCAACAACTGGGCCTCCTTCAGCGTAAGTTTTTCCTTCGATTTTCCGCTAAGCAGCTCAAGAGTGTTAAATCTCAGGGTCGTATCGGAAATGTGATATTCATCATTTACTGAAGAATAAACTCTTTTCAGAATATTATTTACCCTGAGAATAAGAACCTCCGGATCGAACGGTTTGGTAATGTAATCGTCTGCTCCCAGTTTAAGGCCTTTTACAATATCTTCTTTAAGGCTTTTTGCTGTCAGGAATATTATCGGCACGTCTGGTTGTAACTGTTTTATCTTTTCAGCAAGAGTAAATCCGTCCATTTCCGGCATCATAACATCCAGGACACAAATATCCGGTTTGCTCTCGGAAAATTTTTCCCAAGCCTCCTTGCCGTCCCTGGCCAGTGTGACCTCAAAGCCGCTGATAGTGACATACTGAGTAAGAATATTACCAAAGTCCCTGTCGTCTTCTGCAATTAATATTTTCATGATTCTAATTCTGGTTAGTATGGTAGAGATATAGTAAAGATACTACCTTTTCCTGGTTTACTTTCAACTGTCACGTCCCCGCCATGAGATTCTGCAATTCTTTTTACATAATATAAACCTAAGCCCAGACCTTTTATTTTATGGATGTTTCCGGTCGAGACTCTGTAAAACTTGTCAAATATGTGTTTCTGATCATTCCGGTTGATTCCAATACCATTGTCAGCAACTTTGATATAAACGAAGTCCTTATCCTTTGTCACCTCAACTTTTATTTCCGGTTCTTTATCTGAGTATTTTACTGCATTGGTAAGGAGGTTGTTGACCATTGTGGTAAAATACACCACATCCAGGTCTGTTTTTATTCCTTCGATATCATACGACTGGGTAATTTTGGCGCAGTTTGAACATCCTGAAATGAAGCTTTCAACAATATCCTTGATAAGTTCATCCACTTCAACCTGTTTTTTATCAAGCTGGAATTGAGTGCGTTCCCACATGCTGATTTCAAGGATAAGATTTATCAGCTGATTGAGATGTATACTTTGTTTCCCGATAAGTCTGGCTGTTTCCATTATCTTTCCGGGATCAGACCTTATCTTTTCCATTTCCAGTGTCTTACCAGCCACCGTTATGGTTGAAAGAGGTGTTTTGAGTTCATGGGTCATATTATTAATAAAGTCTGTTTTCAGATTGGATAGTCTTCTCTCTTCAATAAGATTCCGGAAAGTAATCATAAAGAGCAGGGCCACCACCACAATGCTGAACACACTCAGAAATAGAGAAGCAGACATCTCTTTCAGTAACGTCTGTTTTTTGTCCTGGAAATCAATATAATAATCAAACTGCATCCTGAAATAGTTCTCTTCTGTCCAGTATGAATTCACAAGGATCCTGGATTTTTGAATTTTGCTCCGGTCCTTTATACTTCCTGCACCGATTCTTCTGCCTGACATGAAATCAGGATTAGTGTATATATCCACTCTTGTATCAAAATCAATCAGCCGGAGATCATTGATTTCAATTTTAAAATTGAAATCTTTTTCGTAACCCTGACTTGCAAAGTATCTTGATAAGAATGAAGAAAGATCCTGTTCAAGGACAAGTATCTTTGTGACATCCTCAAGAACCTGTTTTTTCAGAGCGCTGAGATCCGTTTCATTGAACGATTTTTTTGAAAGTATCTCTTTCCTCATTACTTGTTCAGCGTAGGTGTTTATCAGAATATATGCTGTATCAAAACCTGCATTACTGTTAAATCTGCTTAGCCTTGATATATAATCCTGCGAAAGCGATTTGTATCTAAGGTCAAACGATTCATTCTTTTGATTCCAAATACTCAAAACGAGGTATACCTGTATTGTGATCAGCAATACAATTGATCCGGTTCCAAAGAGTAATATGGTATTCTTCTGTTTCATAGCTAATATATTCCTGTTAAAATTACCGATTATAAAGATAACAAATGGTTATTAACCTTGCATTAACCCTATGTTAACAAAATTCAACTACTTACGGGCGTATCTTTACATCGTCTAATAACAAAGGGAGGATATCATGAAAACAAGAGACTTAATATTATCGACAGTTTTACTGGGATCATTTTTATTATCCGGACAGGTCACATTAGCCCAGGAGAAAACTAAATCAGAGAAGGAAAAAGAAGCAGTGCTTCAGGAAACCATTGAGGCACAGAAGAAAGCTATGGCTGAGCAGAATAAAGCTCAGGAACTGCAGCATATGGAAATTATGAAATATAATCTGGATTCGATACGGAATTCTGGTAATCTCAATGACTGGATGAGGTTCTACAGAAGGGGAAACAGAAATCCAGGAGGGAATCCGGAAGGTCTTGATGCATCATATGTTATTTCACCGGGTATGCCCATTAATGGATTATATGGAAGAGGTAATGATGCAGAAAGAACCACATGGGATTTCACGAAACATGTTAAGGAAACATCATTTTCAAGGGATTATTCCTTTGATGTTGAGAAAACTGCCAGTAATGTGGTTATGTCGATTATCGGTGATTGTAAATCCGGACAGATCAATGTGAAGATCATAATGCCAGGCGGAAAGCTTTTTTCAGATGTAACAATCGATGAATCAGGTAATCTGAACTGGAGAAAATCATTCATTGTCTCTGAAGATCAAAACAAGGATAAAGTTGGAGAATGGAAATTTAAAATAACATCTGAAAAAGCAACAGGCTATTTTAAAATATCTCTTCAGACATATTAATTTCATTCCTGGTAGTGGAGGGTGTCTTATAATATGAGACACCCTCTTTTTTTTGCCCCCTCAATCCCTCCCGGTCAGCTTCCTGCTGCCCGGAACAGGCTCTAAAGGAGGACTTGTTACAGTGCTATATGCTTAAATAATAGTGTTTTACACTCCCCTTTAGGGGAGTT
>JAHEYW010000306.1 GCA_023251395.1 Bacteroidales bacterium | reverse complement strand
TATTTGCTATATCGATATCTTTTGTAGTTTTTTCTATCAATTCAGGAATATTTATGTAAGCAATCCTGCTGAACAGTGCAGGTTTATATTGCGAATCATATATCGCCGCATACCTGGACCAGAACAACCTCGCATTTGTAAGATGCTGAACAGCATCATCCTGATCTTTTCGAAGCCCGTAAAAATTAAATAGTGCCAGACTACAGGCTCCCCTCATTTTTTCAGCATAATAATTTCCGATTTCTGCAAATCCTTCGATGTCGCCAAGTATAGTTTTCAGTTCAACAGAGGATACATATTGAAGAGCTTTCAACTGTTTTAAGTTTATAAGCGCTATTGTTGCATACCTTGATAAGGTATCCGCAAGTGCAAGAGGTGACAGTAAACTATCTGGTTTGTTAAGCTTATAATTTTGTGCCCATCTGATTATGTTGCTGATATTACTCCCAGGGGCCGGTTCCACCTCCATGAAGTTCCTGACAGTGATAAATCCCTTATACCGTCTGTGACTCAGGCAGGCCTCAGGAAACCATTCAAAATCATTTCCCCCCCATGAGAACCTGGTTATCCATGGAAAAATCATTGAAGCTGCTGACCATCCGTCCATTAATACCCGAGGTGATATGTTTTTATATCGTGATTCCATTGTTTTAAGAAACAGGCTATCTTTAAGATACGGGTCAAAACTCAGCCTGCCCCAGAGCATATATGCATACCATTGTTTCTGAATGATCAGCGGACGAGGCAGGGTACTGTCTCTACCTAAAAAATCACGTCCCCAGCCATGTCCCATATAGAAGCCTGCTATTTTCTCAGGTTCTGGTATGGATAAAATATATTGACGGGCAAATGTGGGATTTCCCCAGCGGAAACTATAAATATCGTCATTCCTTATGGTAAGCCATGTTTTTCTTTTGGTTGAAAAGAGAGGCATGAATTCTTTAATATATGGCGGATCAGTAATGGAATACAAATGTGCTACAGAATATTTATAGCTCAGATCCAGTGTTCCCGGATAAGCCCTGAACGCATCCAAAATAGCCTGAAAATTGGTTTGATGAAATCGGTGAATAAGACGGATCTGCCTGCCGGGTTGTTTTTTTAATGCATCGCTTATACCCAGTCCGTAAGTCTTCCAGAGCCATTCCTCGTTTGAATACCTGCTCTTACTCCCCTGCATATTTTCACCAGCCGTTATACCAATTCCCGTCAATAAAGGATAAGTTAAAACCATCTCTCTTACGGCAGATCTGTAATAGGCAATAGTCGCTTCATTATCCTGACTATCATCGATGCCATATTTCCCATCGATACCATAAGTAAAAATATTCCAGGTGAACCAGTAGACTTCTATTCCACGGTTATGAGCATATTCCATTACTCTTCTCCAGAATTTTATTTTCTCATCTATAGTTATTTTCTTAACAACCTCGTAATTATTTAACATTTCAGGTGTGACCAAGTCCCGGCCGGACAGGTCATCCATCTCGCCGATTTTTGCTTTTGTCCTCCATACATCGTTAAGCGCAATCTTTGGGAATTCAGGGATTCTTACCAGCGATGGAAATGGGTTTTCGCTCCATAATGAAATAACATTATAACGGTTACGGGCCATTTCATCAAATTGCTGTTCCCAATAGTCCAGTTCCCAGAAAACCGGAATATTTTGCTGATTGGCATCACCCATGTCAGCATAACTTGGTATTCTCAGATCAAGTGAAAGGTTGAATTTAAGACCCCGCCGTTCGAGATATGGTTTGTTATCTGACTCAGGAAAACTGTTAATTGTTCCAAGGCGAATCGCCTCAGCAATATCGAGGCCACCATACATAGCACCTGTTTTATCTCCGGCCAGCACATAAATAGTTTTCTGACTGACACTTTTTTTGATACGGATGGAATAGCACTGCCAGCCAAACTGCTCTGGCATTTTCAACTTCTCCTCCCTTGCAATTTTGACAGAAGAAGCTGAATCGGAAACGACTTCTATTATCATTTCCTCAATAGATTTCGCATTTAAGGATTTATATAAAATTACTTCAATCCCTTTGACCTTAGCTGACTTTATTATTTCTCCGGCTGCAAATGAAAGCTGCATATCGGGAGAATCAATACGGACACCCATCTTACTTTGCTGAGAATATCCTGCCTTTATAAATGCTAAAATGAATAAGTTAGAAAGAATTAAAGCTTTTAATAATTTTGATTTCATAATTTCTAATATTGATTCAGAAATAGAAAATTAAGTGTACCGCAGTTTCGATTGCGGAAGAGTAACAGGTGAATCCTGGCTCAAAAACTCTGGTACTTTCTAGGGGAAAATTATTCTTCCTTTTTTATACTCTTTTATTGTTCCAGGTTTAAAGTTGGTTGCAATATCTACATCCTGTTTTGTTTTTTCAACCAGTTCAGGTATATTAATATGGCCAATCCTGCTGAAAAGCGCGGGCTTATATTGCGAATCGTAGATTGTTGCATATCTCGTCCAAAACACCGTTGCATTGGTAAGATGCTGAATAGCATCATCCTTATCCTGTTTAAGACCGTAAAAGTTAAAGAGAGCAAGGCTGCACGCTCCTCTGATTTTTTCAGCATAATAGTTTCCAATTTCCGCAAATGCCTCTATGTCGCCAAGAGTAAGTTTTAGTTCACCATCCGGATCAAATCCTGTGGCTGTCAGCTGTTTTAAGTTAATGAGAGCTATTTTTGAATACTTTGTTAATGTGTCTGCAGCCGCGAGGGGTGACAATAAGCTGTCGGGTTTGTTAAGTCTGTAGTTTTGGGCCCATCGGATTATGTTGCTGATATTACTCCCTGGTGCAGGTTCTACCTCCATAAAA
>JAHEYW010000110.1 GCA_023251395.1 Bacteroidales bacterium | reverse complement strand
CACGGGTTTTATACCATCCTCTTTCACAATACATATAGATACTGTCTCCCCGGACCCTGGATGGGCCATAAAAGTATGCTGTACTGCTTTCGGTATTGAAATCCATTGTATCTGCAGTCATAACATATTCAGGATTTACTATACGGACACTGTCTTTGAAATGGAACATCTTCTGCCTGGCATTGTAAGTGCCAATTATGCTTGTGAGAGTGTTTTTTTCATTTATTATCTTTCCGCTGTCAGTATAGCTGGCAATTTTGTTTGAAACATCGTAATTGATAGCTTTTGTGTACAGATGGGTTTCTCTATCTATCAGCACAACATTTCCCTTTACAAGGGCTTTTCTTTCTGTACCGTCATATTCAAGGTAATTTCCGTAAAGATCCAGAGTATCCGCCTGTTTAATATGTACTTTGCTATAGGCAAGAACACGTTTAATTTTGGAATAGTAGTGTGCACTGTCACAATACATTAGTGCATCAAGGTGTTTCAGACTTACATTCCCAAGCAACCTTTGAAATCCGCTTCCTGAATACAAAGTATCACAATGCAATATTTCTATTATTTTCTTTCCCTTCGTTACCTTATCGGATGACTGGGAAAAAATGTATGAAGGAAAAAGTACATTGTAAAGAAAACAAAAGAATGCTGCTCTACAGAAAAAATTAAAGTACTGTCCTGTAATTATTTTAACCATCCTTTATTATCAAACGAGCATGATTTGAATTCATCACTTATCTTGATGTAGGTAATCCCGATCTTTTTTGTTATCCACTGCTGGTATGTTTTCCCACGTTTACTCTGCAAGGCCGTATTATTAAGTGCCTGATAATCATCCTTCAGGTTCACAACATGAGCCGGCATCTGATCATCGATCTTTACTATTCTGAAAACAGTATTTCCGGTTTCATCTGTTGTTTTAAACGGTTTTGATATTTCACCAATCTTCATATCCCTTACAATAACATAGGTTTCCCTGTCAAGCTCTTCCAGTGCAAACCAGTTATCCCTTTCATTTGGGTTTTGCTTTACAAGTTTTCCTCCGTTTATTCTACTGTCTTTATGTGAGGAAAAATACATTGCCCCTCTTTCAAAAGTCAAACTGTCCCTTCTGATTTTATTTGCGATACTGTCGAGTCTTTCCATTGTTCTTATTGCATCATCGGGCTGCACTTTTGGTCTGATAAGGATATGACGGGTATTTACCATATCACCTTTCCTGTCTATCATCTGTATGATATGGAATCCGACTTTGGTTTCTACAATTCGTGAAACAGCGTTCTTATTAAGGCTCCATGCCTCATCAGCGTATTCCTTTTCAAGGTTCCCTTTAATAGTGTAACCAATTTCTCCGCCCTGTCTGGCAGATTCAGTGTCTTCAGAATAAAGAATAGCAAGGGTTGAGAAACTTTCGCCTGCCAAAATCCTGCTTCTGAGATCAAGAAGTTTCTGACGGGCTGCTAATTTATTCTCCTCAACCGAAGGAGGATCCAATTGAATAATGCTGAGCTTTACTTTAGCGGGGATCATAGGCAGACTATCCTTGGGTATACCCTGAAAATATTTTTTTACTTCCGCAGGAGTTATGGATATCTTTTCGCCAATCTTACCTTGTACTTCGTTAATAATCTGCTGATTTAGAAGACTTTTAGTGAGGTCCATTTTAATCTCGATCATGCTTTTCTTAAAGTATTCTTCCAGTGCTTTCTCTGAACCTGCTCTGACAATAAAATCATTAAGTCTCATATTGACTTCTCCCTCAACCTGTGACTCTGAAATGGTGATACTGTCAATTCTGGCCTGATCGAGGAATAATTTCTGTACAAGGAAGTCTTCAAATATCTTACATCTCAACGCCTCAACCGATGATCTGTCACCCGACGCCTTTGCCTGCACAACTCCACCTTCTACGTCTGACAGATAAACAACTTCATTCCCGACTATAGCTGCAACAGATTCAATAAGCTGCTGACCTTCAGAAACTTTCACAAATAATAATAATAATAGTACCGCCAGAGTCAGCGATCTTGAATAATTTTTCATGCTCAATATATCTTAAATGTACTTTCCTTTAATGCTTCATTATAAATTCCTGTCTCAAGAGCTTGAAGAAACTCGAACCTCCTGTTATTCAGTATAATGCTTTTTATATCTTCTTTTACGTATTCAAATGGTGCAAGGGTATATCTTGGTTTGAAATCCCTTATAGAAATCATATATGCAGAAACTGAATCCTTTGTCTCGTACCATTTGTTCCATTTCAGGAATTCATCCTGATTCGAAATATCCAGCGGCAGTTCAACAGATAGCTTATCCATTGTAACCCATTCCTCATTGAAATCATCATATTTCTCTGCGAACTGGTAGCAGTATGTTTCAAGTTGCTGAATATCTTTTTGTTCACCAGACCTGGCCCAAAGTCTTATTTTATCAATTCCAGGTGTCTCGAGAGGAACTTTTATAAATACGGCTTTAACAATGTTGGAATTAAGATGAAAATTTTTCTCATTTGTTGCATAATAGCTTTCAACCTCTATATCAGTAATTGCAGTATCCATTTTTTCCAGCATCATCTGACGCTGGTACTGATAGATTACGAGATTTGAGCGGGCGTCATTTACCTGTTTTTCAATTTCATCTTTTATATCCTGTGAAAGATTCTCCTTTGCTTTAAGAACAAGAAGTTCCTTTTTTGCCCATTTATTTATATAGTTCTGCAGCAGGGCAATGCTATCCTGTGGATTAATTCCAGGTTGCCATATATCCTGAACCTCATCAAAGTAGAGAGTAACATCTCCAACCTTTGCAAGTGCAACACGTTTAGGTTGTTCAGAATGGTTTTTACATCCTGACAGGACCAGAAGACTTATAAGTATGAAAATGAGTTTATTCATTCCTGATCTTTTGTCTGATTTCCTGGAGTACAGCATTGTCAATTGTAACGGTAAATTTAGTTTTTAATTGTTTGATCCATAATGTTTCAAGTTCCTGCTGATAACCTGTTATCATTTCACCCTGGACATCCTTGAGCGGCAAAGGTACTTCATCTATATGTTTATTTACAACAAATATTGATGGAAATCCGTCAATATTTGTAATCTGTACATTCTTTTTCCAATCAAGGCTGTCAATATACCTATTTTCTCCTTTATACCATGTAGCTGTTTTAATTGTCAGAAGAGAGTCTCCTTTATGAATGAATTTTTTAACCATTCTTCTATCACAGTCGGGATATTTTGAATATTGCTTATAAGCTTTCTCAAGAGACCTTTTTCCATCTGTTTTTTTCAATGTGTAAACTTTCGCCGAAACACCTTCCCTGGTATGGAATTTCTGTTTATTAGCTGCATAAAATTTTTCAAGACCTGCAGAATCATCCTGGGCTTTATTCCAGATCTCCCTTCCTGATATATCAAATAGCAATATTCCATCGTGGAATTCATTAATAAGATATCTGAACTCCGGATATTTCTTCTCCAGTATTGAATTCTCATAATTAAGTATATGGTCGGCTACTCTTGTGTTCAGAGAGGTTCCAATGAAGACAGATGAGTCTTTCGTGTTGATCATCTGACCCCTTTTTTCTATATATGATGCAAATTCTCTTGTTGTAAGTTGTTGATCTGCAAAAGTATACATAGAACCACCTGGCATGCCAGCCTTGTTATATTTTCCTTTACCACTCATAACAAGAGTATCAGTATGCTCAATAAACCAGTTGTATGCGGTTGTGTTGATACGGTACTTATATTCCTTTTTTAGTTTTTCAACAAGTGACTGTTGTCCGATTGAATTCAGGTACGATGTATTAAGCTTGCTTTCAAGAAAAGGTTTGATTTCCTCATATGTTCCGGGAGCTTTTTTATCAAGCCGTTTAATGATATGCCACCCAAAGTAAGTCTTGACAGGTTTTGTGAAATCGCCGTTCTTCTTTAAAGAAAATGCGGCTTCGGCAAACTCACTTATTATTTCCCCTGACCCGAACCAGTTAAGCTCTCCGCCAATGGCAGCTGATTCTTTATGATCTGAATATTTTGCTGCAAGTTCGCTAAATGAGGCACCTTTTTCAAGTTGATCATAAATATCCTTTATCTGTTCTTCAGCTTTTTTCTTTTCCTCATCAGAGGCACCGGGTGCAAGGTTCTTCATTATATGAGCAACCTTGATCTTTCCTTCAGATGGTCTCTTACCTGTTAATTTGATGATATGATAACCGTAGGGTGTCCTTACCGGTTGTGAAATCTCCCCGGGTTTTAGATTGTACGCTGCATCCTCAAAGGGCATAATCATCTGAAATGCACTGAAATAACCCAGATTTCCGCCATTAATTTTTGCTGCAGGGTCATCAGATGAACTTCTGGCGACCTGTTCAAATGACTCACCCTGGACAATCCTTTCTCTGATGTCCCTGGCCTTTTTCCATGCTTTTAAAGTATCCTCCGGAGTCGATTCAGCAGGACAGTTTATAAGGATATGCCAGCAATTAATCTCAGTCAGATATCTCTGGTAAGCTTTTTTCAGTTGTTTTTCCCTGGCTTCATTATCTGTCAGATAATTCTGAGCCAGCTGGTCCCTGTACCCCTGTAGTTCTGTTTTGAACGATTTTGTGGTATCATAACCGCGTCTTACAGCTTCAGCCACTTTTAATTTGAAATTTATAAACTGATTAATATATTCATCCAGTTTTACAACATTGGCTGAATCGGTACTTTTCCTGTACATTCTGATGAATTCGCCGGCAGTAACTTTCTGGTTTCCGACCTGGAGAAAGATCTTATCATTAAGATTCTGAGCGAAAGAAATCTTATGAACAATTAAACATAAAAATATTGAAAGGATCTGCCTGATTTTCATCAAAAAATAGCTGATACCTGTTATTCAAAAGATTTTCGTGAATAGTTTGGAGCCTCTCTGGTGATAGTTACATCATGAGGATGACTTTCTATTATTCCTGAACTGGTAATCCTCACAAATCTTGCGTCCTTTTTGAGAGCGGGTATATTAACTGCACCAAGATAACCCATTCCAGCCCTGAGTCCTCCAATCATCTGAAAGACCACTTCAGCAAGGTTTCCTTTGAATGGCACCCTTGCTTCAATGCCTTCCGGTACAAGCTTCTTGATATCATCTTCGACATCCTGGAAATATCTGTCTTTAGACCCCTGTTGCATGGCTTCAATTGAGCCCATACCTCTGTAAGATTTAAATTTTCTTCCGTTATAAATAATTGTATCTCCGGGTGATTCTTCAACACCAGCAAACAGCGATCCGGCCATAATTGAATCGGCACCGGCGGCAAGCGCTTTAATAATATCACCGGAATACCTTATCCCGCCATCTGCAATAACAGGAATACCAGATCCTTCTAGTGCTTTATAGACATCATAGACAGCAGAGATCTGCGGAATTCCAACTCCGGCAATAACTCTTGTGGTGCAAATTGATCCGGGACCAATTCCAACCTTGACTCCATCAGCTCCCGCTTCAGCAAGTTTTTTTGCGGCTGTTGCAGTGCCGATATTACCAGCAATAACATCAATATTCGGGAAGCTCTTTTTGATCTCGCGAAGAATACCAATCACACTTTTAGTATGACCATGTGCAGTATCTATCACAATAGCATCAACATTAGCATTAATAAGGGCTTCGGCTCTTTCAATCGTATTTGCAGCTATTCCCACTGCACCGGCTACCCTGAGACGGCCCAAATCATCTTTACAGGAATTTGGACGGTCTTTAGTCTTTGTGATGTCTTTGTAAGTGATCAGTCCTACCAGTTTTCCTTCATCATCAACAATAGGCAACTTTTCAATTTTATGCTTTTGAAGTATCCTGGAAGCTGCATCAAGATTTGTCTGATGATTTGTTGTGATCAGGTCAGTGGTCATGACCTGTGTTATTTTTTTTGACGGGTTATTCTCAAATCTCAGGTCACGGTTTGTCACTATGCCCTTCAGAATCCCCCTTTCATCCACAACCAAGATGCCACCGATCCTGTATTCATTCATAAGTTTCAGAGCATCGGCGACAGTTGCTCCCGGGTTTATAGTTATCGGATCTGAGATCATGACGTTTTCTGCCCTTTTAACCTTCCGAACCTGTGCAGCCTGCTTCTCGATTGTCATGTTTTTATGAATAACACCTATTCCGCCTTCCTGTGCAATCGCAATTGCAAGGTCAGCTTCAGTCACTGTGTCCATAGCAGCAGATACAACAGGTGTATTAAGCTTTATGTTCCTTGAGAACATTGAGCTGATATCGACCTCCCGCGGCAGTATTTCGGAATAAGAAGGTATTAAGAGAACATCGTCGAAGGTTAACCCTTCATACAGAACTTTATCTTTAATGAATGACATGGGATTCAGTATTAAGTTTTGCTGGCGTAAATTACGAAAAAAACGAGACTCTGGAAACCGGAGCTTTTATTTTTAGAGTCATAAAAAATTGAATGACAGTTTGTACTTTTGTGAAAGCTGAGCAATGCTGCCATTATTATTAATTTGAAACAACAATTAGATATAGAACCATTCAGGCAAGCCCTCACAAAGTACTGGGGTTTCACTTCCTTCAAGCCTTTGCAGGAACAGATTATTCTTTCAGTTGCTGCCGGAAAGGATACTCTTGCATTAATGCCAACTGGCGGAGGTAAATCCATTACATTTCAGGTTCCGGCACTTGTCAGTGATGGTATATGCCTTGTTATTACTCCGCTTATTGCCCTGATGAAAGAGCAGGTAAGCCGGCTTAACAGCATGGAAATCAAGTCTGCAGCGATTCATTCAGGGATGACCAGGGAAGAAGTTGAGATTACTCTTGATAATTGCATTTATGGTGATTTTAAATTTTTATATGTCTCCCCTGAAAGGGTTGCGACTACATTATTTCAGTCGAAGGTGAGGAGGCTTAATCTTTCACTGATAGCAATAGATGAAGCACATTGTATTTCTCAATGGGGATATGATTTCAGGCCTTCATACCTCAAATTATCAGCTCTTCGGGATCTTGTTGATGAAAAGGTCCCATTCCTTGCTTTAACGGCCTCTGCAACAGAGAATGTAACAGAGGATATTATGAATAAGCTTGAATTCAGAACAAAAAATGTGCTGAAAACAAGTTTTGAACGAAAAAATATTTCTTACCTGGTACGGCAGGTGGAAGATAAAGCCAGATACCTGATTTCCACAATAAACAAAACTTCTGGCAGCGGTATTGTGTACGTACGCAGCAGAAAGAAGAGCAGGGAAATTGCAGAATTGCTTGTCGCAAACAGTATCAGTGCGGATTTCTATCATGCCGGTCTTTCACAGGAACTGAGAGACAGAAAACAGCTCGCCTGGACAAATGGTGCGGCAAGGATAATTGTGTCAACCAATGCATTCGGCATGGGAATTGATAAATCTGATGTCAGATTTGTTATCCATTGGGATATCCCCGATTGTATTGAATCTTACTTTCAGGAAACCGGTCGGGCCGGCAGAGACAATAAACCATCCTATGCTGTTCTGCTATTTTCGGAATCAGATAAAAGCAGGCTTAACGAAAACCTGAAGCACAGGTTTCCACCTGTTGAGAAGATCAAGGACATTTATGAAGCGCTGTGTAATTTTATTCAGGTTCCGATTGGATCGGGCAAGGATAATGTTTATGATTTTAATATGTCTGAGTTTGTCTCAAAGTACAGATTACCGGTAATTGAAACTTACAACAGCCTTCAGTTCCTGCAGAAAGAGGGCTATCTTGAATTCACTGAAGAGATCAATAACCCCTCAAGGGTCCATTTTATGATAGGCCGGGATGACCTGTACAAATTTCAGGTGGCCAATGAATCATTCGATAGTTTCATAAAATTGCTTTTAAGATCCTATACCGGAATGTTCACAGAATTCGTTCCGATAAATGAAGAGATGCTTTCAAGGAAGACAGCTTTGCCGCGGGAAACAATATATCAGTATCTTGTAAGATTATCCAGCCAGAACATAATCAGATATATACCTGGTAAAAAGACTCCTCTTGTTATATTTACTGAGGAAAGACTTGACAGAAAGTCACTTGTCATCTCCCCTGACAACTACACACGTTTAAAGGAAAAACACATTATCAGGCTGGAGAAAATGATTGAATATGCAGAATCAAAAAGTAAATGCAGGTCAATGATGCTTCTCGGTTATTTTGGGGAAGAGTCGGACAGGTGTGGTATCTGTGATATTTGCAGAGAGAGAAATGAACTTGACCTGAGTAAATATGAATTTGACCTTATCCTTGAGGAAATAAAATCTGTATTGACTTCTGAAAGTCCTGATGCAGAACAACTTGTATTGAAGATAGGGTTCCCTGAGGAGAAGACTGTAAAAGTCATAAGGTGGCTGCTTGATCATAATAAGATAAAAAAAGCCAGTGATTATAAACTATCATGGAATGGTTGAATAGGGACAGGCTAGTTAGTGTTCCGACAGCGTCACCTTAGCGTAGCCGCTGTGACTTATGGTCTTCAACGTTGGTATATTGCTGATGAAGATGGCAATGAAGTCTAGTGGTTTACTTTGCATCACATTCAAAACATTGATCTGGCAAAGTATTATGAACCAGTTTATTTTCAGTAAGTTCGTCCCAATAAATCTGGTTCACCATACCTGTCTGATTGTTCCGGATATTAATTGTCGTCTGAGCACTGCTTGGATCCTCATACCGGTCCGGTTAAATCGGTAAATGACTGTCATTCTGAGTGGAGCACAGAAACTGGTAAGTCTTTGCTTGCCATTAGTGATAATACATCAAAAATATCCTCGTCATTATTACCCTGAAGAATCAGCACTCATTCTCTCAAAAAAAGTTAATTTTGTGACGCATAATAAAGCTTAAATGAATAAAGAAACAGATCCGGTTTATTCAAGACAGGTGGTTGAATTTGTTGCTGTGGCTACTGAGTTCTGTAAATATGCTGAACATGCTTCAGAAATTAAGGGTGAAGACATGATCAGAATAATGCAGAGAATCTTGCCGCTACTCTATCTGAAAGCCTCGCTTATACCAGAGTTTAAACCATATTTTGAAGATGGTAACGAAAAATTCGTTAACGAATCTGACTGGAATATTATACATGACTCCTTCAAGAGAAAATTGGGGTCTGCAAATGATTATCTTGATATATCTGATGAGAAAACGAATGAACCAGGAAGCACTGTAGTTTCAAGCCTGGCAGAAAACTTTGCAGATATTTACCAGGATCTTAAAGATTTCATACTGCTTTACCAGACCGGCACAGGTGAAGTAATGAATGATGCATTATGGGATTGCAGGGAAAATTTTGAAAATATCTGGGGTCAGAAGATTGTAAATGCTCTAAAGGCAATACATAAATATATATATTCCGGCGAGAACCTTAATGATCCCAGTGAGGTTGATAAGGACGAAAGTGCTGACAATACCGACAAATCAGAATGGTTTATCTCAAAGCGGCAGAAGGAATACAGGAAGGATGAAGATGAATAGGGAATACAGAGAAAATATTTCTCATGAAGAGATAAAGGAGCTCGAACTTGAATGGTTTAAAGGTAAGATCATCCTTATTGACAGTATTGAAAAATACAGAAGTGTGATTCCATGGCTGCAAAACTCAAAAGTTGTGGGATTTGATACCGAGACCAAACCAACCTTTAAAAAGGGAAGAAAGAATAAAGTATCCCTGATACAGCTTTCAGATAATAAGATTGCCTGCCTTTTCAGAATTAATAAAATCGGCATCCCTGATGAACTGGCGTCATTACTGGCCGACCCGGATGTCATAAAATGCGGTGTCGCTGTACGTGAGGACATAAAGTTGCTTAATGGACAGAAGAATTTTGTTCCTGCCGGATTCATAGATCTTCAGAAGTTTGTAAAAGATTATGGCATAGAAAGTTCAGGATTAAAAAAACTATCCGCGATAGTCCTTGGAAAAAGAATCTCCAAGAGTCAGCAGGTAACCGACTGGGAAGCAAAGGAACTCTCAGAAGCTCAGATGATCTATGCTGCTACAGACGCATGGGTTTGCCTTGAGATATACAAGGAATTGATTTCCTGAATTGTTCGGACCAATTTAAAGTAGTAAAAATGGAATATGTGAAGGTTGTCCTTAAATCAGGAAAAGATCAATCCCCGTTAAGGCTTCACCCCTGGATATTTTCAGGAGCAATTAAGAAGATTTATGGCAATCCTGTTGAAGGTGATGTAGTTGAGGTATATGATAATAAAGATGGATTCCTGGGAATCGGACACTATCAGCCAGGTTCCATTGCTGTCCGCATTCTGTCATTTGAGAAGATAGTTCCTGATCTGAATTTTTTCAGAGAAAGAATTTCTGCTGCCATTGCTTATCGAAAATTGATCGGACTTTTTGATAACCCATCAATAGATGTATTCAGACTTGTTTATGCGGAAGGGGATTTTCTGCCGGGACTGATCATAGATTTTTACGGCGGAGTGGCTGTAATGCAGACCCATTCTGTTGGTATGCACAGGATGAAAAGCGAGATCGTATCGATTCTTGAAGAA
>JAHEYW010000109.1 GCA_023251395.1 Bacteroidales bacterium | reverse complement strand
ATTGAATAAAACTGCAGTTGATATGATGGAAGAAGACCTTGTTCTGCAACGAAAAGATTATGCAAGAATAATTATTAACTCGTACAGAACGCAAAAAGGTAATACCGAACTGTGGTTTATTTTATCCTCGAGAGATTTTAATCAGGGTTATAAAAGGATGAAATATCTACAGCAATTATCTGCATATAGAAGAGAAGAAACAGCAATTATTCAGGAGCTTGCTGTTCAGATTGAAATCACTAAAAGAACTCTGCAAAGTGATCTGGATAATATATCTGACCTGAAGAATAAGCACGAAAATCAAAAAGAGCTGCTTCAACAAGAACAGACAAAAAGAAAAAGGGTTATAAACAGCCTTACGAGTAAGGAAAAGCAGTTAAGGAAGGAACTGGATCAGAAGAAAAGAATAGTTCAAAAAATTGATGAAGAAATTGCAAAAGTTATAGAGGAAGAGAAAAAGAGAAAGAAAGTAAGCGATCTGACACCAGAACAAAAGCTGATCAGTGAGAATTTTTCGGAAAATAAGGGGAGATTACCATGGCCGGTCGAAAAAGGGATTATTACAGGACAATTTGGTGAGCAAAAGCACCAGGTGCTTGCGAATGTAACTGAAAAGAATATTGGAATAGAAATAACAAGCATGGGAAAGAGTTATGCCAGGTCAGTATTCAAGGGAACAGTGATGAGAGTATTTCCTATAACTGGAGGAAATGTTGCAATTATAATAAGACATGGAAAATATCTTTCTGTGTATCAGAATCTGGTAAATGTAAGGGTTAAACAGGGAGATGTAGTGGAGAATAAACAGGAACTGGGAGAGGTATTTAATGATCCTGATAACGGACAAAAGTCTATTTTATATTTTATGATATTTGATGAGAAATACCTTGATCCGGAAATGTGGATATCAAAAAGGAATTAATTAATGTAACAAAATAATTGAAAATCAGTATAAAGGATTACTCATTGTAAATATGAACAGGAAGATCTCCATAGGATCAAAAGTAGAAAACCTTCGAATTGTCGAGACTGCCATTGATGAAGTGACCTCGCAGATCGGCATTAACCAGGATAATTATGGAAAAATAATGGTCTGCACAATGGAAGCTGTAAACAACGCAGTTGTTCATGGAAATAAGTCAATTGAATCAAAAAACGTGGAGATTGTTATATCGTACATAAAAGATTCGCTTGAAATCTCTGTCAGAGATGAAGGACCAGGGTTTAAATTTGATTCAGTACCAGACCCGACAAGGACCGAAAATATCGAAAACGTTAGTGGGAGAGGAGTATTTCTGATGAGAAGACTAGCTGATAAGATAGAATTTAACGAAGAGGGAAATATGGTTACAATGTCTTTTAAGATTTAAAGACTTGAAGATTCTTATTTTTTACGACGATGTCTATTACCGCTTAAGGAGCGGAAAAAAAATCAAAAAACTGATTGAAAATATTCTGACTTCTGAAAGCTGTATACCAGGGGAGATTAATATTATTTTCACCAGCGATAAGAAGCTAATCAAAATAAACCAACAATTTCTGAAACATAACTATTTTACAGATGTTATAAGCTTCAGTTATAACCAGGAAAGAATTATAAATGGCGAAGTTTATATTAGTCTCGATACTGTAAAAGAAAATGCAATCAACTATAATGTTAGTTTAAAAAAAGAGATTTTAAGAGTAATTATACATGGTGTGCTTCATTTATGCGGATGTGAGGATGAGGATAAGAAGAAAAGACTTGTGATGAGAGCGAAAGAAGACGTCTGGATAGAGAATTTCTACAAGGGATAGGATATGTTTGAGTATGATGTAATAGTTGTAGGAGGCGGTCATGCTGGTTGTGAGGCGGCAAGGATTTGTGCAGTAATGGGAGCAAGAACTCTTCTTGTTACGATGGATATGACTAAGCTTGCCCAGATGTCTTGCAATCCGGCAATGGGTGGCATTGCAAAAGGTCAGATTGTAAGGGAAATTGACGCACTTGGAGGAATGAGTGGCCTGATAACTGACAGAAGCATGATCCAGTTCAGAATGCTTAATCGTTCAAAGGGACCGGCAATGTGGAGCCCAAGAGCACAATGTGACAGAATGCTGTTTACAAAAGAATGGAGAAAAAGCCTGGAGAATACCGATAACCTTCATATCTGGCAGGAACAGGCAGTTAAACTATTGATAGAGGACAACTCGGTTATTGGAATCCAAACAGCATTTGAAACAAAATTCAGAAGTAAAGCTGTAATACTTACTAACGGAACATTTCTGAATGGGTTAATGCATGTTGGATTTAAAAATATTATCGGAGGGAGGTCGGGCGACCAGGCATCAGTTGGTCTAAGCGAACAATTGCTTAGTATTGGATTTTCAGTAGAAAGAATGAAAACAGGAACAAGTGCCAGACTTGACGGAAGGTCTATCGATTTTAAAAGAATGATAGAGCAAAAAGGAGACGAAAAGCCTAAGACATTTTCGTATTCAGGTATATCTGTAAAAATTGAAGAGCAGATGAGTTGTTTCATCGTACACACCAACGATGAAGTTCATGAAGAACTAAGGAAAGGGCTTGAGTTCAGTCCACTGTTTACTGGAAGAATTAAAGGAAGAGGTCCAAGATACTGCCCAAGTATTGAAGATAAAATTGTAACATTTAAGGATAAAAACGCTCATCAACTTTTTATTGAACCGGAAGGAAGAGAAACAAATGAATATTATATAAACGGTTTTTCAAGCAGCCTTCCTCTGGAGGTTCAGATAAAAGCTTTAAGAAAAATAGAAGGATTGGAGAATGTTGAAATATTCAGACCAGGATATGCTATTGAATATGATTTTTTTCAACCAACACAATTAAATCACACACTGGAAACAAAAAGAATACGTAATTTATATTTCGCCGGACAGATAAACGGAACAACAGGTTATGAAGAAGCAGCGGCACAGGGTTTAATTGCAGGAATAAACGCCGTTCTAAAAATTAATAACAAGGAAGGCTTTATTATGGGGAGAGAGGAATCATATATTGGAGTACTAATAGATGATTTAGTAACTAAAGGAGTTGATGAACCATATCGCATGTTTACCTCAAGGGCAGAATATAGAATTTTACTAAGGCAGGACAATGCAGATGAAAGGCTGACACGTTCAGGAGAAACTCTCGGAACAATTAATAAAGAAAGGATAAAGAGTCTGGACCAGAAAGAAGAAATGACGGAGGAGATTATAAACTTCCTGAATATTACAAAATGTACTCCTGAACAAATTAACGATTTTCTAAAAGAGAATGAGACTAGTGAAATATCGCAGAAAGTAAAGGCTATTTCTATTGCAACACGACCACAGGTAGAACTAAAAAAGTTTCTAGAGAAATTGGATGGTGTAGAATATCTGAAATATTATAGATCGGGAAGAGAGGAAGAAATTTCAGAATCGGCAGAGATCAGAATAAAATATGAAGGCTATATACAAAGGGAAAAAATAATAGCTGACAAAATTTCAAGACTGGAAGATTTAAAAATTCCTGAAGACATAGTCTATTCGGAGCTAATGTCAATCTCGACAGAAGGCAGGCAAAAGCTGACAAGAATAAAACCCAGGAGTATTGGACAGGCAAGCCGGATAAGTGGCGTTTCACCATCAGATGTAAATATTCTTTTAATGTACCTTGGACGGTAATTTGTTCCACGTGGAACAAAATAATATTTATTAATAAAAAATTTATGAAAATTGTTGGTATCCTGGTTGATGTCCATACGAGGGACATTTACCCTGCTGAAATAGATATTGAAAAGGGCAGGATTAAGGAGATAAACAAAATTGAATCAGCGCCTGAAAGATTTATTCTTCCAGGACTGATTGACTCACACATTCATATTGAAAGCTCAATGGTTACTCCAGGAGCTTTTGCGGTATCAGCTGTTAAGCAAGGAACAACAGGTGTTGTATCAGATCCTCACGAAATTGCAAATGTAGTGGGACAGGAGGGAATTGAGTATATGATAAAGGATTCTGAAAAGGTACCTGTAAAATTCTGGTTTGGCGCGTCATCATGCGTACCGGCTACGGAATTTGAAACCAGTGGGGGTCGTATCGGAAGCAAAGAAATAAAAAAGTTGCTATCAGAAATGAACCTGAAATACCTGGCTGAAATGATGAATTTTCCGGGAGTAATTTATGATGATAACGAGGTTGCAAAGAAGCTTGAGATAGCAAAAAAGTTGAATAAGAAGATTGACGGACATGCACCAGGGCTTAGTGGTGAAAAGCTTAAGAAATATGTAGCAGCAGGAATTTCTACTGATCATGAATGTAGCTCTATTGATGAAGCAAGGGAAAAATTAAAACTTGGAATGAAAATCCTTATACGTGAAGGGAGTGCAGCTAGAAACCTTGAATCATTGAAGGACCTGATTAAGACCGATCCGGAAATGATCATGCTCTGCAGTGATGATCTTCATCCGGAGATGCTTTTACGCAGGCATTTAAATAAGCTTATTTCAAAACTTATTGTTGAAGGATATAATAAATATGATGTTATCCGATCCTGTACTGTAAACCCTGTTCTTCACTATGGGCTGGAAGCCGGACTTCTGAGAAAAGGAGATAGTGCGGATTTCATTATTGTTGATGATATTAATAAAATGAACGTGATTGAAACCTGGATCGGAGGGAAAAAGGTTTTTAGCGAGGGCAAAGTTCTGTTTAAATACGGTGGAAATAAGCCGATAAATAAATGGAACAGTTCAGAAATAAATGCTGATGAACTTGTTATTAAAGGTAAAGGCGGCAGGTTAAAAGTAATTGAGGCATTTGATGGAGAATTATTCACTAAATCTGTTAGCGTAGAAACTGTAAAGGCAGAAATCTATGAGCCAGATCCTGCCTCAGAAATATTAAAGATCGTAGTAAAGGACAGATATAATGACGGACCTCCTGCTGTTGGATTTATAAAAGGTTTTGGCCTGAAAAATGGAGCCTTTGCAAGTTCGGTAGCACACGACAGTCACAATATAATATGCATAGGGGCTAACGATAAAGACATTGTTTCAGCTGTAAATGAAATAGTGAAAATGAAAGGAGGACTATCTGTCTCGGTCAATTCAAAAACAGCCTCGATGAAGCTTGATATCGCGGGAATAATGTCCAGCTGTTCCTGCGAAGAAGTTGCTGCCGGGTACCTGAACCTTTCTGAGCAGGTAAAATCGTTGGGCTGTAAACTTAAGGCCCCGTTTATGTCCCTCTCATTCATGGCATTACTTGTAATACCTGAACTCAAAATTGGGGATAAGGGATTATTCGACGGTAATAAATTCTGTCTTACCTCTCTCTTTGAGGAATGATATCCTTAAAGATGGTTTAGTTTACAACGGATTATAATTCAATGCGTTATTGTCAATGTCTGGTGGGCATGGTCACAGGCATTGACGATTTGCAATCTTCATTTACTATCTTTGAAATGGTATATGTTTTCAGATGTCAAAGCATTTTGATTATAAAGCTATTATTTCTTCACTGCCGGAAAAACCAGGGGTTTACCAGTTTTTTGATACAGACGATGTAATTCTCTACGTGGGAAAAGCCAAAAATCTGAAAAAGAGGGTATCATCCTATTTTTTCAGGAACCAGTCGGGAAAAACAAATGCGCTTTTAAGAAAAACAACCCAGATAAAACATATAGTTGTTGACAATGAGTCAGATGCTCTTTTGCTCGAAAACAACCTGATCAAACGACATCAGCCCAGGTATAATATTCTCCTGAAAGACGATAAAACTTTTCCCTGGATCTGTATTAAAAACGAGCCATTCCCAAGAGTATTCAGCACCCGCAATGTTATACGGGACGGCTCTTATTATTATGGCCCATATACTTCAGCACTTATGGTGAGGACCCTGATTACTCTTATAAGACAATTGTACCAGTTAAGAAGCTGCTCCCTGGTTCTGTCCGGTGAAAACATTGCAACTGGAAAATTCAAGGTATGTCTGGAATATCATATTGGAAACTGCAAAGGGCCATGTGTCGGCCTTCAGAAAGAAGCAGAATACAACGAAACTATCTCCCAGATAAAAGACATTCTGAAGGGAAATATCTCCTCAGTTATGGATCATTTGAGAGAGTTAATGGCAGAATATTCAGGCAAACTCCAATTTGAAGCTGCCCAGCATATTAAGGAGAAGATAGATCTTTTGTCTAAATACAGGAGCAAGTCAACGATTGTCAGCACAACGATTGAGAATGTAGATGTGTTCGGATATTCTGAAGAGGCCGGCAATGCATATATCAATTACCTTAAAGTTACACAAGGAGCTATAATACAGGCGTTTACAATAGAACTCAAAAGCCGGATTGATGAAGAAAAAGAGACACTGCTCGCTGCAGGAATAACTGAGATAAGAGAGAGGCTCAAGAGTGAATCAGTAGAGCTTATAGTTCCCTTTAGGCCCGATATTCTGATAGATAAAGTAAAATACACAATCCCGGAAATTGGAGATAAGAAAAAGCTTCTGGACCTTGCTTCCCGCAATGCTATCTATTACAGGCTGGAACAAAAGAAAAAAAGTGCTGATAAGACCGCAGAATCGCGCACAGGAAAAAACCTCGAGAAGGTGATGAAAGACCTGCACATGCCAGCCCTACCGGTTCATATAGAATGCTTTGATAACTCAAATATAATGGGAAGCAATCCTGTTGCGGCCTGCGTTGTTTTCAGGAATGGAAAACCAAGTAAAAAAGACTACAGACATTTCAATATAAAAACCGTTTCAGGTCCGGATGATTTTTCATCGATGGAAGAGGTTGTATTCAGGCGTTACAGGAGAATGCAGGAGGAGGAACAAAAGCTGCCACAGCTTGTAATAATTGACGGAGGAAAAGGGCAACTATCTTCTGCTATTAAAAGCATTGAAAAACTTAATCTTAGAGAAACTATCTCTGTTATTGGTATAGCTAAAAAGCTTGAAGAAATTTATTTTCCGGGTGATAGCATCCCAATATATATTGATAAAAATTCATATACGCTTAAGCTTATACAGCAAATAAGAAATGAAGCCCACCGGTTCGGTATCAATTTTCATCGGGATAAAAGATCCTCAGAAATGACACGATCGACTCTTGACGAAATAAAAGGAATCGGGACAAAGACAAAAGAGATTTTACTTAAGCATTTCGGATCAGTCGAAAAAATCCGTAAGGCTGATGAAGAAAACCTGAAAAAGCTCATCGGAGTAAAAAAGACGTCTGTTTTAACACAGTTCCTGAAGAATTGAGTCTATTTTCCACGTGGAACAATTGATTCCAAAATATCACTTAAATACATGAAATTCAACTCAATAGATTGATTTTCTAATCTGTTTAACCTTCCCAGGATTTAAAATATTTGTTGTCCCCGCACAATTGCCATGGATTTTAATGGCAGAAAAGGCTAAAAAAAGATAATCCTCTTTCGCCAGGGCTACAGAGGACGAAGAAGACAAAAGTCGAAACGAAGTGATTACCCTGACCGAAGCGTCAGGGACGAAAGATAAAAGAGAAGAAGATCAAGGTTCAATGAATAGGGTTTAAAGGGTTTAAAGGGTTTAACGGGTTTAAAGGGTTGAAAAACCAAATTACCTCCTTGAGGGGGGTCTGGGGGATGTTTGAAACTTAAAATTCAAAGTATAAAATTTTAAGTTCAAAGTCCAAAGTCCAATGTTTGAATAAAATTTGAAAAGTTGAAGTGGGTTGGAGAAGGATGAATTTGATGAAAACAAAATCCCCTCCTGGGAGAGGTTGGGAGTGGGTTTCTTTCTAAAATTCGATCCGGAAATTGAAGACAGGAACAATCCCCACACTTATATCCTCGGTTGTCAATATCTGTCCCTTGCTATAGGAAAAACGTTTCCTGAAAACATTTTTCCTGTCAGCTATATTCTGAATATCCAGCATGAGGATCCAGGAAAAACCATTGCTGTTTCTGCGATAATGGATTCCTCCGTCAATTCTGATAAATTGCGGCAGCTGTGATGAATATGTCCGGTTGGCATCATAGACTATCTTTTTTGAAGTCATTGTTCTGGTAACATCAACGGGGGTATAACGATATCCGCCACGAAACATGAATTTAAAATTTAATCCGATGCAATTACGCAGCTCCTTTCCAAAATAGAAATCTTTACCCGCAAGTAAATTTGAAACCAATGAAGTGTTGTAATATGTATTATACCAGACTCCATTCCCCGCTTTGTATTTTGAATCAAAAACAGAAGCAGTGAAAAGAAAATACCGGCCCTGTGAGAATGATTTCTCAAGAGTCAGCTCTATTCCTCTGTTGTATCCGACGCCACTACTGAAAAGATCTGAAGATGGTAATTCCTCGGCCGAATTGATTGCAGAATAAGTGCTTGAAGGACTTACTATTACAGGTATATCGAACAGACGTTGATTATAAAATTCTGCCCTCAGTTTAAAGTTCGGAGTAAAAGAGAGATCTGTCCCGGCAATAATCTGAAAAGATTTAGAACAGCTCAGATCTTCATTGAAGGTTCCTGTAATTCCCTGACTGTTCTTTATAATCCTGTAATACACCGGAAATGCTTCTATCCTGGAGTGTAGGCCCAGACCCGCATTGAGAAATTTTCCTGGAAGGAACTGCCACCTGAGCCCCATTCTTGGCTCAAGGTTATAATCTTTGTTAACACTAAAAGTAAACCAATGTAATCCGGCATTTATCTCAAGATTTTCAGTTACCCTGTTTTGTATCTGTGAATAGAACTGAAAAAGAACTCCGGATGCTGAATTAGAAACCAGATTATCATAAGTACCAGTGGAATTAAGTCTGATTTCATTCATTCCTGCATTAAGGAAATGCAGGTTCAGACCCGACCTGAAAGTAACACTCGCGGTTAACTTTTTATTGAAAAGAAATGAAAGTCTTCCAGCAGGAAAACTAAAATTGTGGAGATAGCTGTCTTTCCTGATATAAGCTGAATCAACATATCCTTCGCTGTATTTATCGTTGAAACCGGTAAAAGCGATAACAGACCTTAAATATCCAGACCCGTCTTTCAGGGGAAGTAGCTGTTTGACTCCAACAACCGTTGCATCCTGCTGTTGCAATTCTTCCCATCTGTCGTTGTCTGTTTTCCAGGCAGACCTGTCATGTTTTGCCACCTGGCCCAGGGCGCTGGAGCCATAAAATCCGAAAATATTGATTGTCCCGGCATTTTTGGAAGGAAGGTTTATGTTGAAAACAGCATCCTTTGATCTGGGAGAATAATTAACGCTACCGAGATCTATAATATTCAATTTATCAAGATATCCGAAATTAACATATCTGGCATCAAACAAAAAGGAAGAATTATTCTCCCTTTTTACAGGACCTTCAGCAGAAATTTCTGCACCGATCATTCCTGTCTGAAATGCGAACTCATGGTGATCTGAATTTCCTTTTCTAAGGTTAAGGTCCATAACGCCTGAAATAGCATTTCCATATTCGGCAGGAAATGCACCAGTGAAAAAATCAAAATTTGAAATCACATTAGAGGTGATCGCAGAATAGAATCCGCCACTGCCACCCTGTCCGTCGCCAAAATGATTAGGATTTGGAATTTCAACTCCTTCAAGCCGCCAGAGAAGTCCCCTGGAGGAATTACCCCGGATAACAATATCATTACTTTCATCATTGTTAGCGGTTACAACACCTGCAAATGCATTCACAATCCTGGATGGATCATAGTATCCACCGGCATACCTTAATGCATCTTCTGTCCTTATAGTCTGGGTGCTCACAGTCGCCATCTGGTTTAGTCCGGCCCTGTTCTGGCGATCGCCGCTGACAACAACCTCCTGGGTTTTTAACACCAATTCCCTCATCTCTATGTATAGATCTACCTCTTTACCGGATGAGATCAGGAGGTCCCGGAATGTAATCTCTTCGTAACCAAGATAAGTTATGCGCAGAGAAACACGACCAAGTTTAACATTGAGCCTGAATCTGCCGCTGGCGTCTGTAGTTGTTCCGGTCAGAGGATTTGAGTCAATAACTATTATGTTGGCACCTGCAAGCGGCTTACGGGATTCTTTGTCAGCAACTACTCCTTTTACAACCTGTGTTGGCTGTGCTAAAATGCCGCCTGCAACACAAAGGGTAAATGCAAGACAAAAGAACAGATCTTTATATATGCTGATGAAGCGCAAGCATCAAAAGTATATAGTGAAACTTATTTAATATCAATGAATTGAATGAAGCTTCTCCTTAATAAGGTTATCAAGATCCATTGTGTCGTATAACCAGATCCCGGTCATTCCCATTTCAACTGCAGTAACGACATTTGGTTCGAGGTCATCGATAAACAAACATTCTCGGGGAATAAGCGAGTATTTTTCAATCAGAATATTATAAATTCTTTTTCCGGGTTTTGAAGCCTTTACCCGGGCAGAAATAACCCCTCCATCGAACAGTTTAAAGAATGAATTGCGCTCAACAACGTCATCAAAGATGTCGGAGGGAAAATTAGAAAGGAAATATAGCCGGAAACCCTGTTTTTTTAGCTCAAGAAGGA
>JAHEYW010000305.1 GCA_023251395.1 Bacteroidales bacterium | reverse complement strand
AAAGGGGTTGTTTAAAAAGTATTCAGATATCAGCATAATTGATGGAATACGCAAACAGGACGACAAGGTCTTGAATTGGCTGTACGACAAGTATTTACCATTGGTAAAGAGTTATGTACTCAATAACAGCGGGTCGTCGGAGGATGTTTCTGATGTATTTCAGGATTCTATAATTGTGCTCTACAAGCAGATAACAGGCAATGAACTGAAACTATCAACCGATCTCAAAGGTTATTTTTTTGGAATTGCCCGGAATGTGTGGAGCGTACAGCTTAGGAGAAAACAAAAAACCACAGAACTTGAAATTGATATTCCTGAGGAAGAAGATCTGGAGGGGATAAATGATCCGATACTGGAAAGAGTTGTAGGAAGGGCATTTCTGAAACTAAAACCCGATCAGCAGCAGGTATTGAGATTATATTCCGACGGCATTTCCTATGAAGATATAGCGGAAAAAATGGGACTTAAGAATGAGACATACGCCAGAAGAAAAAAATATCTGTGCAAAGAGGCTCTTCTTGAACTGGTAAAGGAAGACCCTGAATATCAGGAATACCTGCGTTTCATGAAATAAATGATAAGACAAATCAGAATGACTGCCAGGCCTGCCGAAACGATAACTTTATAGCTGTTAAAATATAAACTGGAATTATTTCCGTAAACAATAAGTGCTGACCAGAAATATGGGTGTGATCTTAAATCATCGGAATTTTTCAGGAAATCCAGTTTTGCATCTCTTAAAGCACCGCTTTTAGAATATCCTTTTTTAAGATTATCATAGAACCTCTTTACAACATCAGTCCCGGATCGGTCTTCAATCTCCCACATTGACATTACAACAGACTGACTGCCTGAATAGATAAATCCTCTTGCAAGACTCAAAATTCCTTCACCTGAAAAAAGATATCCGGTTCCGGTGTTGCAGGAACTCAGGACGACCATTTTAGCCTTTAACGGGATACCGTATATTTCATACGTCTTAAGATAACGATCCTCAAGCGTATCAGATTCCGGACTGAAAATCAGAGTGGAATTCATCGGATCTTTATCATTCAGTAATGTATGCATAGCAAGATGGATTATGCTGTAATTTCCCGCTTCTTTTTTATAAACTGATGCTTTTGCTTCTGAATTCTCATAAAGAGTACCTCCTGTTATATCTGTAACATACTCAGCTTCCTGTTTTGCATACGGAAGTGCGTGAAGTACAACGTTTTGTTCCTGCCTGGTTGATATAACAGACTGTATATCTGTATTTACGGGATAATTTGGAGCAAAAGCAAGTACTTTATTACCAAATCCTTGTCTGGTCCTTAATGATTCAGACATGAAGGTTGCAGAATATGTATAAGAGATGTCAAACTCGTCAATCAAATATGGAATTGACCTGAAAATTGGCCGGGATTCTGAACTCATGCCTGTCGGAATTGCCTCAAAAGGTATATATGAAATGATATTATCTGTAGAGATTATTAATTTATTGGAGATGAGGTATGGCCTTACCGGATCGATAAGAATTTTGCAAAGTTCTGTACCTGTGGCCTGATATTTAAAATACGATTCAACTGCATTTTCTGATGGATCAGGCATCGATAACAGATTTCTGAATCGCTTTATATTATCATAAAATCCTCGATTAACCGGTAATGCCAGTATTTGATTATGTTTCCGGTTTGCCACAAAAATGTAGAGGACTGTATCTGACAATAAATAATTTATATAGTTCCCGTTCCGACCTACAATTTCAGGTATTTCCTTCATTGACGCAACCTGAGTTTCATATTTGAGTTTATAGTATTCCGGATATCTTTTCCCGAAAACAAGGATCAGAGAATCGCGCAGCCTGATAGAATTAAGAAGTTGTTCACGCCAGCCGTTAATCAGTACGTTATCAGGCTTCTCTTTGTTTGTTTCATCTGCAATAAACACATTTAATGTGCCTATATCGCGCTTCAGTCTGAATTCAAACTCTGCAATACCAGCTGGAATCTGAAACTGCATTGCGTTTAATTCCCTTGTTGAAGTCAGCAGGCTGGCGACTTTACTTTTTTCAGAATATTCAAATGCTTTTTCCAGGTATTTGGTTTCTGAAGTTCTGTTGTACAGAATATTGAAATCCCTGATTGCCTCAAAATATGAATCCCTGTACTTGTCCCCAAGAATAAGTCTGCTGTCTTCATCACTTATATTGACCCTGATTTTATCCAGCAGGGAAACAATTAATTCAGCTGTTTTTGATGCTGCCAGAAGTGTATTAAGATCATTTGATTTTCTGAAGATATCCAACAATATCAGATATTTTGTTTTAAAAATTTTTAAAGATATTTTATCAGCTTTAATTGATTCCGGAGCAGGATTATCATAGTTCTGTTCATTGGCTGGAGTTCCATAATCTTTTGCCAGCAAGCCCTGAATGAGGTTAATTGCCCTCTGCAGCTCTCCTGCCTTGGCAAGGGAAAGGGAATACCCGATTATTATCCGGTACTGTAACATAATGTCTTCCGGATTCCTCTTTACATAATTCATACATTCTGCAAAGCATTCCAGCGATTTTTTATTGTCAATATTATAACCCTGAAGATATTCTGCATAATTGCTGAGGACCTCGAAGTATAACTGAGGTGTTTTTTCTATTTCATTATGAGCCTTTATCAGAACCTGCCGGAGCAATGCCTCGCCTTTTCTTGCATTACCGGAGTTACCAAGATTAATGGCATAACTATTTACTATGTTGAATGAAAAAGATGAATTGGCAGGCATTGCAAAAGCAAGGGCTACTCCCCTCTCATAATATTCTGTTGATTTCTCAGCCAGCCCCATTCCTGCATAAGTTATTGCCATGCTGTTCATCAGGTT
>JAHEYW010000304.1 GCA_023251395.1 Bacteroidales bacterium | reverse complement strand
TATGGATGCTCCGTTACCGAGATGGCAGGTAATAATCTTCTTGTCAGAATATTTTACGCCTAAAAATTCGCATGCCCGTTTCGAGACGTAGCTATGACTGGTACCATGGAACCCATAACGTCTTATACCGTACTTCTTATATATGGAATATGGTATTGCATACATGAAGGAGTAATCGGGCATAGTCTGATGAAAAGATGTATCAAACACTCCCACCTGCGGAACTTTAGGAAGAACCTGCCTCATAGCATATATACCCTTCAGGTTGGCCGGATTATGCAATGGCGCCAGGTCAGAACAATCCTCTACCCCTTTTATTGTAATGTCGTCAAGGTAGCAGCTTCCTTTAAAAGTCTCTCCTCCATGAACAAGCCGGTGCCCTACTGCATCGATCTCATTCAGGCTCTTTAGTACACCTCTCTTCTCACTTATAAGCATACCAAGAATATATTCAATACCACTCTGGTGGTCAAGAATTTCACCTTCAAGCTTTACCTTGTCTCCATCAAATCTTTCATTTTTCAGAAACGATCCCTTTAAACCAATTTTTTCAACAATACCTTTTGCCAGTACTACTGCGGAAGTCATATCGAATAGCTGGTATTTTATTGAGGAACTTCCGCAATTAAGAACTAATATTTTCATTATCTGATAGTTGTATTTCCTGTTTCTACTATATATTTTCGATTATTCTTCAAGAGAGAAATTCTTTGCTACTTTGATCCCGTCTTTATTATATTCATAAAAACCTTTTCCGGTACGTCTTCCGCACTGATTGGCCCTTACCAGTCTCTTAAGCATAGGATTTGCCTTGTATTTTTGATCTCCGAATTCGTCATAAAGGTTTTCGCACCAGCGAAGTATTTTGTCCAGGCCTATCTTGTCAGCCATTTCAAACGGACCAAGCGGAAGTCCGAAACCGATCTTCATCGTTGTATCAATATCTTCCATCTTTCCGATCCCTTCCATTAGGATATCGCATGCTTCATTAATAAAAGGAACCATCAGACGGGTACTTATTATCCCTGGTGATTCTTTAACTGCAACTACATCTTTACCAATGAGATGTGCGAATTTGATGGTCTTTTCGTATGCTGCCTGAGAAGTATATAAGCCTTTTACTATTTCGACGATCCTTGCATCAGCTTCAGGAGTAATGAAATGAAAACTGACACATCTCTCCTTATGGGTAAGGTCTGCAGTAAGTTCAGTGATCACCTGGGTCGATGAATTAGTGGCAATTATTGCATCCTTATCGACATAGAGCTCGATGTTCTTCAGGATCTTTGACCTGACATCATGGCTATGTTCTCTGGTTGAGGATTTTACGGCTTCAATTACAATGTCACAACCTGCGAATTTGTTATAATCAGTTGTTCCTTTGATCCTCGACAAAATTGCAAGCTTTTCTGAATTCGTCATACCCCATCTTTCAATAATACGGTCGAGCTCTTTTGCAAGCTCTTCCATTGCCTTTTCTATCCTCTCCTGAGTTAGATCAAGAAGAACAACGTCAAGCCCTTTTGAGCTTACCATTCTTGCTATATTCTGGCCGACTGTACCGGCTCCAACTATACCAACCCTGGAAAAAAGCGTCTTTGGTCTCGTATCCTTATACAATGCATAATCTTCCAGCTGTTCTAAAATTTCTGCCATATCTGAGTAGATTGTTTATTAATCTTATACAATTAAATATTTATTCTATTTTTTTGATCCGGCTGCCTGATTTGCCGTGATTGCAATCATGCTCACAATGTCGCTAACAGAGCAGCCCCTTGAAAGATCGTTGATAGGTGCTGCCATACCCTGCAGAATTGGTCCAATGGCTTCCGCATGTGCAAGTCTCTGTGTAAGTTTATATGCAATGTTACCAACATTCAGATCTGGGAAAATAAGGACATTTGCCTTTCCTGCGATCTTACTTCCCGGAGCTTTCTTCTGGCCAATTGACTCAATCAAAGCAGCATCAGCCTGTAATTCACCATCAATCATCAGGTCGGGCGCCATCTCTTTCGCGATTTTTGTTGCACTCACAACTTTATCTACCATTTCATGCGCAGCACTTCCTTTGGTTGAGAAGCTCAGCATTGCTATCCTCGGTTCAAAGCCAGCTATCGCCCTTGTAGTATGAGCTGTTGCCACTGCAATTTCAGCTAGCTCCCTGTCATTTGGATTAGGATGCACAGCTCCATCAGCATATATCAGAACTCCGTTTTCACCGAAGCTTTTATCAGGCAATATCATAATGAACGCGCCTGAAACTACTGAAATACCCGGAGCAGTTTTTACATAATGAAATGCAGGCCTCAGAACATCGCCTGTTGCATGATCAGCACCTGATACTTCACCATCAGCATCTCCGCATTTAATCATCAATACACCAAGGTAAAGAGGATCTTCAATAAGTTTCAAGGCCTCCTCCTTTGTCATCCCCTTGTGCTTTCTGAGCTCGACCATAGTATTGATATAGAGTTCCTTTTTATCATGTGATTTGGGATCTACAATTTTTGCCTTGCTTAAATTCTTCAATCCTTTCTTATCAGCAAGTGCTTTTATCTCGGCAGGATTACCTAAAAGTATAATCTGTGCCAGCCCCTCTGCAATAGCAATATCAGCTGCCTCTATTGTCCGTTCTTCTGTTCCCTCAGGAAGAACGATTCTTTTATAATGTTTTTTGGCATTTAATTTGATTTGTTCTATCAATTCCATTGTGTATCAGTATTTTATGTTATTAGACTTTAATCTCTAAATGTACGAAAAAAAAACTCTATTAAACAATTTTCTACAACATGATTAAAATCATTATTATCTCATTACAAAGTGGTTTTCTGCAAATCCTTTCTTATTTTAGCGCACTTAAATAATACCATTCA
>JAHEYW010000108.1 GCA_023251395.1 Bacteroidales bacterium | reverse complement strand
ATTATACAATTACACTGAATAACGGAACATTAACCGTAAACAAGGCAACACTCTCTGCCACCGCTGACAACAAGAGCAAAACTTATGGCGAGGCAAATCCATCATTTACAATAGGCTATTCAGGTTTTGTTGGAACTGATAACTCCAGTGTTATTGACACACCTCCGACATCAGGAACTACTGCAACACAGTTCAGCAATGCAGGCAGTTATCAGATCACATTATCTGGCGGCACTGACAACAACTATTCATTTACCCTAAATAATGGAACTCTTACTATAAACAAGGCCAGCCAGACCATATCTTTTGGTACTCTGAGTGACAAAACATGCGGCAATAACTCATTTGGATTAAATGCATCTGCAAACTCAGGTCTTTCTGTTAGTTATTCCAGTTCTGATCCGACTGTGGCTTCTGTCAACGAAACCAATGTAACAATTCTGAAAGCTGGCAGTACAATCATTACGGCAAGTCAGTCTGGTAATATCAATTACAATGCGGCTATAAATGTTGATCAGACCCTGACCATCAATGCTATAGATAATTCTGTTACTGTTGCTGGAAATACATTTACTGCAAATGCAACAGGTGTCACCTACCAGTGGATAGACTGCAATAATGGGAACGCTCCGATTTCAGGAGAAACCAACAAAACTTTTACCGCTCTTGTAAATGGCAGTTATGCTGTAATAGTTACAAATAACGGATGTTCAAATACTTCCAGTTGTAATATTATTCTGACAACCGGTATTAATGAAAATAACTTAGGAAGCACAATCAGGGCATTTCCCAATCCCACTTCAGGCAAGCTGACAATAGACCTAGCGGAAACCTATGCCAGGATTGAAGTTAAGATAACGGATATAAATGGAAAGGTTAGTGCAAACAAGTCCTATTTCAATGTACAAAAACTGGATCTTGATATCGATGGACCCGACGGGTTTTACTTCATTTCCATACAAAGCAATACAGGTCAGAAAAATATTCTGAAGGTGATAAAAAAATAGATTATCTTTTAATGATAATCAGCGTAATAATTCATAAATCATCATTAATCAGGAATGAAAAATATCAGGATCAGTATCTCCAAAAGCAAAATATTTACTTGAAATTTTATTTTAAGATTATTAACTAATTAAATCAAAATGCAAATGTTAAACTTAACAAAAATTGCAGTTGCACTGATAATTATGTCAGCCACAGTACTGAACACAATGGGTCAGACCCTGAAAGAAAGGATCGACCAGACTAAAGAGGTAAAAGTCTACATTAAATTCACTGATGTATCGCACGTCCCGAATACAAATCCTCCTCCTGGTTCTCAGGCAAAAGGGACAGGTTGCAAAGCCTTTACGGAGACTACTCCTTTCCCGGCAGAATATATCGATGCCGCAAAACAGATCATAGATCTTCTTAATAAAGGATTCAATACCACAGTCTTTGTACCCGGGGATATTAGTACTGTGCCATTGCTTACCAGCGGCATAGCGAAAGGAACTCCTGACTGGTTAAGGCTGGGTGAACCTTTAGCAGTTGAAGTGGGTACCGCTGGTACTTATGACGTTATAAATATGGGTCTGATGGGTGCAATAGACCGTGTGAATTCCATGTCAATCAGCTCATACCTTATCGTACATGGAATAGTCGATGGAAAAACAAAAGTGGTGGGTAATAAAAACCTTGTAAACAAAACAACACCAAATATTAAGACAAAAGATTGTGATGATTATGCATATTTTGTAAAGAACTTTCCGCTTTCATCTTTATTAGAAGCATATAAAACTGGTATTACTGAAAAAACAACTGATTTTACTACAAAGGAGATGGCCAGCTATGATAAAGCCATGAAGAAAAAGAAATAGAGAAACATTAGCCTAAATATCCATAGCGATATCTTTTATGTAATGAAATACTTAATAAGAATTGCAGTTGTCCTGATATTATTATCAGGCACTGCTTCTTTATTAACCGGACAAACCCTGAAAGAGAGGATTGACCAGGCCAGGGAGATCAAAGTCTATTTTCGGAATGCTGATATTATTTCGAAAGCTAATACGAATGTCGAAATAGCGACAACAATCTCCGAATCTGGTTGTGAAAACCTCAAAGAAAAAACCCCTCTTCCTGAGGTTTATACTGAAACACTTAAACAGGTTATCGGACTTCTGAATAAAGGTTTTAATACCACTGCTTTTGTTGCAGGGAAATTTTCAGATATTAATGATCTGCCACTCAACAGCGAAGGTGAACTTAACTGGCTGAAACTTGGGGAACCTCTTACCTTTTTTGTTTCAACTTCCGGAGCATATTATACAAGAAAACAGCCACATGAATCAGTTAAAGAACATAGTCTTGAGGTAAATTCTTACCTCCATATATTTGCTGTATCAAATGGGAAAATAAAGGAACTCTTAGACAAATTCCTTTTAACTGTAAAATCACCTGTCGTTAAATCAAACAAGTGTGAGGACTATGCATTTTTTGTAAAAAATTTCCCTCTTGAATCTTTAGCCGGACCTTTTGAAACAAAACTTGTTGCAGCTGTTAATGATATTATAGAAAAGGAAATGTCTAAGTATGACAAGGCAATGAAGAAGAAAAAATAAAAACCCTGGTACATTAAAAAATCATTTTGCCCAAATCAAAATTTAAAAACTGAAACTTAATCAAGAAACTGTTAAAAGTCCTTTCTTGATTACTAACGACTCCTCCAATTTACTCTGCCCGGGTTCAGTCATCCCTATTGCTATTGCGAAGGTTCGCAGAATAAAAAATGGTGGAAATAAATGACTTTGAGATTGATATTTAAACTGCCTTTCACTTTATAATCAGAATAAAAAAGTAAAAATAATTTGCAGAATTAAAACTTTGTTATATATTTGACCAATTAGTTAAACTATATGGTTAATCCTCTTGGTTAAACCTAATGGTTAAATATCATGACAGAAAAAGATAAGCAAACCGAGGAGAAAATCTTTGAAGCAGCAACTGAAGTCTTTGAGGAGAAAGGGATGGACGGGGCCCGCATGCAGGATATTGCAGACAGGGCAGGAATTAATAAAGCCCTTTTACACTATTATTACCGCACTAAGGACCATCTGTTTGAAACTGTTTTTCAGTTGCTTGCCGGGAAAATGTTAAGAAAATTTGCTCCTGTATTTGAAAAGGATCTCACTCTTGAAGAAAAAATCAGGTTTTTCTTCCAACAGCACATAACCTTCATGCAGGAAAATCCAAGGCTTCCATCCTTCGTCCTTAACGAAATAAACAGGAATCCTGATCGCATCAAAAAGCTCCTTAAAAACGTCGATTTCAAAAAGCTGTGGATGAAAATTGAAGAACAGCACAAAGATGAATTAGAAAAGTATAACATAACAATTGATAATATTCCTCAGATAATGTCCACAATTGCTGCAATTAGTGTATTTCCATTCGCAGCCAGAGGAATTCTGGAAGGCATCTTCGAAAACCTTGGAGTTGAATTTGATACATATATTGAGGAGAGAAAAGGGTTTGCAGCAGATTTTGTAATTGGTGCCCTTCAGAGCAGGAAAGCAAGTAAATAAAATATTAGATATGAAAATAAAGATCAAAGTTTTAATAATTATTATCTGGTTTGCCCCGAATATTACATTCTCTCAGAAGGCAATCACACTGAAAGAGTGTTATGAGCAGGCTATGACTTCCAACAAACTGGCTGGTGAAAAAGATACTTATTCGAGAATTTCCAGTATTAAGGATGAGAATCTTTTTAAAGGATGGTTGCCAACGCTGGATGCTAACGGAAGCTTTGTTTATAACTCCTCAGTAGTCGATATAGGGAGCTCTCTCGGGGCGTTGCCAATTCCCGGGATTGCGAATGCTATTAAGCCTCTTCCGCATGAACAATATAAAATAACTGTAGATATCAATCAGATGATATACGATGGCGGTGCAATTAAAGGAGCCCGGGCTATCGAAAAGGCCGATATGAGCGTGAATCAGAAGCAGACTGAAACAGATCTGTATAAACTGCGGGGACAGATAAATGGCTATTTTTTCAATATACTTCTTCTTAACAGGCAGAAAGAATTATTGGACACTTATCTTGAGGTTATCAGAAAAAGAATCTCATCAATGCAGTCTGCTGCCAATAATGGAATGATCATTAAATCAGATATCGATGTAATGACTTCTGAAAAGATCAGGATTGAACAACAGATCGCAGAAAATGAAATCAGAAAAGCATCACTATTCAAAATTCTTTCTGATATGACCGGTAAAGAGATCGATCCAAATTTAGAACTGATCATGCCGGCAGAAACAGAGACAATAACAGACCAGTTCTCACGACCTGAATTACAGCTTTTTGATCTTCGAAAGGAACAATTGGCTGCAAGTATCAGGGTGATAGATAGTAAAAGAATGCCCAAAGCTTTTGGATTTGCAACTGCAGGTTACGGAAATCCACCGGGAAATAATTTCTTCAAAGATGAATTTGCACCTTATTATATATTAGGAGCTGGCGTAAAGTGGAACATTTTTGACTGGAATAAAGCAAAAAATGAGAGGAAACTGGTTACTCTGCAACAGAGTATAATAGATAGCAGAAAAAATGATCTGACTGATAACCTGAAAAGGTTGCTGGAATCAAAGATGGCTGAAATAAAAAGTCTGCAAAGACTACTAACCACAGACAACGAATTAATAAACTTAAGGAAGAGAATTACTGCTTCGGCTGAATCGCAGTATGAAAACGGGACAATTACGGCAACCGAATACCTTAATGAACTGAACTCCGAAAAACAGGCTCAGATAAACTTTGAGCTGCATAAGGTAAATCTTTCAATGGCAAGGATTGAATACATGAATATATCAGGAAAAGAGATCGAATAACCCTACCCTTCAGGGTGAGTGGATAGAATACATAAAAAATACTAATATGAAAACCAGATTATTAATCTTAACAACATTGATCCTGTTCTCAGGATGTAAAAATAAAACAGATGTGGCAGATGCTTACGGGAACTTTGAGGCCACCGAGGTTATCATATCCACTGAAACCAGCGGCAGGATAATTAAGTTCGATCCCAGGGAGGGTTCACAGATCTCTAAGGGATCAGAACTGGCACTTATTGATACCACAATGCTATATCTGCAGAAAAAAGAACTGATGTCGGGGATCCAGAGTATCAGAACTAAAATAGGAACAATAAACGCGCAGAATGAAATCATTTTACAACAGATTAACAACCTGAAGATTAATATTGACAGAATTCAAAAGATGATGAAAGATGATGCTGCAACACAAAAGCAACTGGATGATCTGACAGGACAGGAGGCCGTGTTTCAGAAGCAGATATCTGCTAACAATACCCAGAAGATCTCTGTAGAGGCAGAACTTGGAGTTTCTGGTTCAAAGCTTGCCACACTAAATGAACAGTTGAGCAGGAGTGTTGTAAGAAGTCCCCTTTCCGGTACAATAATTGAAAAATACTCAGAGCAGGGTGAGATCATTGCTGCTGGCAGACCTCTTGCTAAAATATCTGATCTTTCTGTTGTAAAGTTAAAAGCTTATGTAAGCGGCGCTCAGCTAGGAAAAATAAAAGCAGGTCAGCAATGCATTGTCAGAATAGACAATGATAAAAATGGTTATAAATCTTATACAGGAACCATAAGCTATATCTCTGAAAAAGCTGAATTCACACCTAAAGTTATCCAGACAAAGGATGAACGTGTTTCTCTTGTCTATGCAGTGAAGATTGAGGTTCTTAATGATGGCAGTCTGAAATCAGGTATGCCGGGAGAAATGATAATCTCAACGAGTCGTAAATAGCTGATGCAAACAGTAGTAGAATCAACAGGTATATGCAAGAGCTTTGGTGAAACCAGGGCACTTAAAAATATCTCTTTCACGGTGGATGAATCTGATATCTTTGGTTTCATTGGACCCGACGGAGCTGGCAAAACAACTTTGTTCAGGATATTGACAACACTGATGTTGCCTGAAGAAGGTACTATGACCGTTCTTGGGCTCGATACAGTAAAAGGATTCAAAGAATTAAGGAAAAACATTGGATATATGCCCGGGAGGTTCAGTCTTTATCAGGATCTGACTGTAGAAGAGAACCTTAAATTCTATGCGACTGTTTTCGGAACCTCAATTAAAGAGAATTATGACCTTATCTCTGATATCTATTCTCATATTGAACCTTTTAAGGACAAGCTTGCAGGAAAACTTTCCGGTGGAATGAAGCAGAAGCTGGCACTGTCATGTGCTCTTATACACAAACCTAAGATCCTTGTCCTCGATGAGCCGACCACTGGTGTTGATGCAGTTTCAAGAGCTGAATTCTGGATAATGCTCAAAAAGCTTCGTGATCATAAGATCACGATTATAGTCTCCACACCTTATATGGATGAAGCCATGAGATGTGACAAAGTGGCTCTGATCCAGAATGGTACAATTCTGGCAATTAACCAGCCAATTAAAATAAAGGAGGGTTTCAGCAGAAAATTATATTCTGTAAAAGCTGATGAAAAATACAAGCTGTTACTGGCCCTTAAAAAATATCCAAAAACAAGCTCTGTATGGCCTTTCGGAGATTCTGTACATCTGACCGTCAATGAGGAAGACCCGGAGGAATCCGTAAAATCTTTCCTTGAAAAAGAAGGGGTTAAATATCCTGAAATAAATCTTACTGAGGCCGGGATAGAGGACAGATTTCTTGAATTGATGAAAAGTGAGAATGGGTGATTGGGAGATGGGGAGAATGGGAGACAAAGAGAATAAGTGACTAAGAGTCTATGTGACTGAGGAACAGATAAATAGAAATTTGAAAAGAATAGACAGATTGAAAAACGAGGTAATACAGCATTAATATGCCTGAGAAAGTTATAACGGTCCAGCATCTAATGAAAAAATTCGGAGGCTTTATAGCAAATGACGATCTGAATTTTGATGTCTACAAAGGAGAGATTTTTGGATTTCTGGGAGCCAACGGAGCTGGAAAAACTACAGCAATAAGAATCCTTTCAGGCCTGTCAAGACCAACTTCAGGAGAAGTGATAGTTGCAGGATATGACGCAAATAAAAAACCCGAAATGATCAAAAGGAATATTGGGTATATGTGCCAGAAGTTCTCACTCTATGAGGATCTGACAGTGAGAGAGAACATTATACTTTATGGAGGGATCTACGGGATGAAGCTGGCTGTGATAAAGAATAGAGTACATGATCTTTTGGAAAGGTTAAACTTTGAGGAATATGAAAACAGGATCATTGCAGATCTGCCCCTTGGCCTCAGACAAAAACTGGCCTTTGCAGTGGCAGTACTTCATGAACCTAAGATAGTATTTCTGGATGAGCCAACAGGAGGCGTGGACCCGATAACCAGAAGGCAATTCTGGGAAATGATATATGAAACTGCAGCTGGTGGTATAACTGTTTTTGTTACAACTCATTACATGGATGAAGCGGAATATTGTGACCGGATCTCCATAATGAATGAAGGTAAGATCGTGGCTCTCGATACCCCGGCTGAACTGAAAAGAAAGTACAATGCTGAAACGGTTGAGGAGGTGTTCATCAAGATTGCAAGGCCGGTTGCCCCCCATACCCCCCTGAAGGGGGGCTAAATTTGAGCAATTAATAGAGGCTGTTGAAAAAGTCCTCTGTGAAACTCTGTGTCTTCTCTGTGTAACTATGTGTAACCATGTTAAAAACTTACACAGAGAGCACAGAGTCCCGGTAGCTATCGGGACCACAGAGCTACACAGAGAAAAACAAAGTAGATACTTCGACTCACTCAACAGCTCCCTGGGGGGCAGAATTTAAATAAAGAAGAATTTTTACATATATGCTTTAATTATAATAATCATGAAGCGATTTCTTGGATTTGTAAAGAAAGAATTCCTCCATATTTTCAGAGACTACAGGACCCTGATCATTCTTTTTGGTATCCCTGTTGCACAGATTCTTATTTTCGGATTTGCTGTCAGCACTGAAATCAAAAATGCAGGAATTGCATTCCTGGACCTCTCACATGACGAAATAACACAAAAACTTACTAACAAGATCGTATCCTCAGATTTCTTCAGGAAAACAGAAGATTTGCTTAGCTATAATGATATTGACAGGGCTTTTAAGAAAGGTATGACCAAAGCTGTTATTGTATATGAGAGGGATCTTGGAAGCAAATTAATGAAGGAAGGGAAAGCTTCCGTCAGTATCATTACAGACGGCTCTGAGCCCAATGTGGCAACTCTTATAACCAACTATACATTTGCAATTATAAACGACTTCAACAGGGATATGAACAGGACTGCCGGGAATAATTCAATACTGATTCAGCCTGAAGTAAAAATGCTATATAATCCTGAACTAAAGAGTCATTTCATGTTTGTTCCCGGAGTCATTACTCTCATCCTGATACTTATATGTGCATTAATGACCTCCGTTACAATTACCAGGGAAAAAGAATTCGGAACAATGGAAGTACTCCTTGTATCACCTCTTAAACCGATACAGATAATCCTGGGTAAAGTGGCTCCCTATTTCCTTCTCTCATTTCTGAATGTCATCGTTATACTGGTAATGTCATGGCTGGTTTTCGGACTGCCTGTAAAAGGGAGCTTAGCTCTTCTGCTTGTTTTGACCATGCTTTATATCCTGATGAGTTTATCACTGGGTATACTGATATCTACTGTTTCTAAAACTATGCAGCAGGCGATGTTTATTTCATTCATAGGATTGATGTTACCCACCATTCTTTTATCGGGTTTTATTTATCCTATCGAGAACATGCCGAAGATATACGACTATGTTAGCATGATAGTGCCTCCCAGGTATTTCATAATTATTATTAAAAGCATAATGATCAAGGGTACAGGGATCCTGTTCATCTGGAAAGAAACTCTTATTTTACTGTTAATGACAGCATTATTTATAGGGGTGAGTGTGAGGAAGTTTAAGGTAAGGCTGCAATAATAGATAAAAGTTGAAGAAGGTTGAAGAGTTGAAGAAGTTTAAAAAAAATATGGAATTCAATGTGGTTTCATTGAGTAACACTGAATAAAATAAATTATGAGAACAGTATTTTACCTTATACGAAAAGAATTTCTCCAGATATTCAGGAACAAGTTCATTGGAAAGGCAATTTTCGGTGTTCCGATCATCCAGATGCTGATACTGGTACCTGCTATAACTTTCGAGATAAAACATGTTAATCTGTGCATTATTGATAACGATCTTACCCCTGAATCAAGGGGGCTTGTGAACAAGCTTGAAGGCTCTACTTTTTTCGTTGTAAAATATTCAACCTGGTCTGAAAAAGAGGCTCTCGCCATTTTACACAGGAATAAGTGTAATCTGATCCTGAATATCCCATCAGGGTTCGGGAGAGACATTGGTTCCGGTAAACCATCAAAAATCCTTGCTTCAGTTGATGCAATTAATGCATCTACCGCCCAGCTCTCCTGGGCCTATCTGAATGGAGTGATAAGTGACTATAACATGAACATCGTCACTGAAAATATAAATACAAATCAGGTTATACCACTTTCTATGATCCAGGTAACAAACAGGTACTGGTATAATGAAATGCTCAACTATAAACATTATATGCTGCCAGGTATACTTGTAATTCTTGTCACAGCGATAGGTTTTCTTCTTGCAGGTTTAAATATGGTAAGAGAAAAAGAGATAGGCACAATCGAACAGATAAATGTTACACCGGTGAGGAAATGGCAGTTCATTACAGCTAAAATGATACCTTTTCTATTAATCGGGCTTGTTGATCTTGCGCTTGGTATGATCATCGGGAAAATTGCATTTAATGTTCCGTTTGAGGGCAGTATTCTCTTAATGTTCCTGGGTTCAACAATATTCCTGATCGCAGTACTCGGGCTGGCGCTGTTTGTTTCAACATTTTCGAGCAACCAGCAACAATATATGTTTGTAGCGTTTTTCTTCATGATAGTCTTCGTACTGATGAGCGGCATCTTTACCCCCGCTGAGAGTATGCCTGACTGGGCTCAGAAATTCAATATGGTAAATCCGGTTGCTTATCTGATGAGGATTAACAGGATGGTCATGCTGAAAGGTTCTGCATTCAGTGATATCAGAAGGGAAATTATTTCTCTGGCTGTAATAGCTGTGTGCTTTACATCATTCGCAGTCAGGAAGTACAGGAAAACGGCATGAAACGTTGATGAAATTTTTTCATTCTGCCCTAAGGCAGGTCCCATATCTGTTCTTATAAAACCACAGTAGCTGAAACTGGCCAGTGATCAGAGATAAAAACAGCTCCATGCCTGACAATCAATGTACTATCGGAAAGGACTTTCATTCCATTTTTAACAAAAATAAAGTCAATTCGTTCTTCCCCGGGCTTATCAAGGAAACCATTGAATGTTGATGCTGGTCCTGATGGCTTAACTCTGGAAATTGAATATGCATCCTTTAAAAGTGGTTTTGCCAATTCTTTTTCTGTAAGGATTGAAAAGGCTTTTGATTCCGATGACATATTGAAGTCGCCGGTTATTATGAAATTATTCTTACCGGCAATCTGTTTTACTTCCTTTAAAAGTATCCCGGCACTTCTGATCCTTGCAGAATCTGAATCATGAGCAAAATGTGTATTGAAATAAAACATCGGTTTGCCTGTTTTCTTGTCCATAAGTTC
>JAHEYW010000107.1 GCA_023251395.1 Bacteroidales bacterium | reverse complement strand
AAAAAGGACAAACGGGTTGTTAAGCTAAGGGATGATGAAAAGGGAAAAATGGAGGCTCTCCTAAAAGAATACTATTCAGACTACTCTCTGTTTACTACTGAATATTCATTTTACGGTGATAAATATTACGTCCTGAAAGAAGAAAACGAAATTGTCGCTGGTGTATCTGCAATACCGGGAGTTCATAAGATCTATGATATTCCCGGAATATGGGGCTGGGTTATAATGAAGATCCTTCCGAAAGTCCCTTTTTCCCGTCGCCTCTTTTCACCGGGTGAATTTCGTTACCTTGTCTTTGATGCAATATACTGCAAGGAGGGTTATAGCAGACAACTCGGTAACCTGTTTGAATCAGTTTGCGCAGCAGAAGGCTATTTCACCGGACTATGCTGGCTCGACGACCGTAGTTTACTATATGACAAAATCAGAACAGAAGTAAGAATGGGTGCCCTTAATCGCATGCTCAATGCAAAACCGGGACTTGTCTACATCAGGTTTTTGAATTTCGAGGAAAAGGAGAAAGAAATATTTTATGAATCACCAGCCTACATCTCAGGGTTTGATTTTTCATAAATCCAGGGAGGACTCTATGTATCCTCTGTGGCCCTCTGTGTAACTAATTCTTCGTGCTATTTGCGGTCCTTCTATGTGGGTTGTACTGGATTCGAACCAGTGACCCCTACCCTGTCAAGGTAATGCTCTAAACCAACTGAGCTAACAACCCATTAAACCGCAAAAATAATAAAATATATTATTCCTTAAAGTCTTTTCCGAAAACTGTCCATTTCTCACCAGGCATATCACGAAGAAAATCTTTCTGGTAACTGAACTCAGGGTGCAGAGCCAGAAAATCCTTCGCAATAAAGGGCTCACCGCACGGATGCCCGATTATCGCCCACAATTTCATTCCTGAAGCCAGATCCCCGTCAGTAGCTTTCCCCTGAACAGCCCCTCCAGGTGAGAATGGCGGTCTGTCCCAGCACGGTATTCCTGCAGGATCTTCGTCAATATGTCCGCAAAGGGTTAAACCACTTGGCTTTTCTTTTTTGTTGTAAGCATCATAATGGTCGCCCATGAATTTTTTAGCAGCCTCAACATCGATTTTGCCTTTATATTCTTTAGTGAGCTGTTCCCATCTCAGCTTCCTTGCATTTGGGGACGAATTGGCCAGGGTTGTGTCAAATGTGGTCTCTTCAACAGTAAGTTTGGTTTTGACCGGATAATTGGCTCCCACAAAATATCCGTCCTTTGTTTTTTCCAGAGTGTGATTCTTCAGGCCCATCTCAAACCGGGCAATTTCTCCTGTCTTGTTATCGCCTATCAGCCAGTCATTTGCATAGCCTCCATTATTCCCTGTTAACATTGTCTGAGTCCATTCATCGATGGAGGAGGAATATTGTATTGCCTGCCGGGATCTCACAAACTCTGCAACGCCAGAGGTGTCAAACCCGCAAAACTGGGTGATTGTAGTTTCAGTTACAATGATACCCTCGCTGTTGATATAAAAATCATCTCCGCTGTTAATAAGGCCCGGCATTGCATCCATAACTATCCTGTTACCCTTTTCCGGAACGAGATCAATTATAATATTCCATCTTTCACCTATTGCATAGCTTGTCCAGTTGTTATGTGCGAGAACTATCTTCCCGTCTTTTGTCCAGGAGCCTGTGGCGGCAATGGCGCTGCAATGTCCGTCAGGTTTGGGATCCTTTATCCCGTTTAACCAGGGAATATAATAATCGGGTAATTCCATATCGGAATTTATAGCAAGGATGTCTTTCCTGTCAATTTTATTATCACCAAGCGTTGCAGAGGCTCCTCTGACAATTCCTTCAATCTCCTGCTTGTATTCCTGAGGGATCTTATGCCAGAATAATTTGAATGATTCATCCCTGAAAAAACTCCATGGCTTGCCATATGATTTTTCATCCATTACCGACATAGTGTTTTTAAGATCCAGTATTTCATCAGCAAGCAGATAACCATGCTGGTATCCGATGGCTTCCGGAGAGCCCTGAAGATGTACGAATATCCAACCATTCTTCTCAGTCCTGTAGGCTCCTGACATCAACTGGTCATGTGATAGTGCTCCCTTTTTTGAAGAAGGGGAGTTACAGCCGGATAGGAAAATGCAAATAACGCCGATTATTGTTAATGACTTTTTCATTGTAGGGGATTTACCTTTTGTAAGATGGCTCAGGTATAAAATATTGTAAACTCAGATGAAAATTAGTAAAAAAATCCCTAACCGGTTAAAATTGTTTGCTGTTCATCAAAATAAACAAAATGCTTTAATTTTTTGTCTTCAGATTTGTTCCAGAGAAAACATGTTTATTAACTTTGATACGCTGCATTTATAAAAGTACTAAATAATGAAACCAGGAGCATTTACTCAATTGTATGTTCATCTTGTTTTTGCTGTTAAGAACAGGGAGGCAGTTCTTACAGGATCAATACGTGAACGGGTGTTTGAATATATTGGAGGGATCATTAATGACCTGAGACATAAGCCATTAATTATTAATAGATACACTGATCATATTCACATATTTTTTGGTTTGAATCCTACTTTGTCAATATCCGACACTGTTTTTCATATTAAGAGAGGTTCATCTCTTTTCATCAACGAACAGAAACTTTGTAAGGGACATTTTTCGTGGCAGGAGGGTTACGGGGCATTTACATACAGTCATTCAGATATTGACAGAGTATTTAACTATATAAAGAATCAAACAGTCCATCACAGTAAAAAGAAATTCCGTGAAGAATATGTCTCATTGCTTAATGAGTATAGTGTGAATTATGATAACAGGTATCTTTTTGAATTTTTCCTGACACCATCGGAAGAAATCATATAAGATTCCATTAAAAATCTGCTATGCTTTCCTTATGCCCTACGGGCAAAAGCTGGCTTTCATCCTGTTAGCTACAAGCCCTGATGCCCTACGGGCAATAAAAAGCATTATGCCCTACGGGCAAAAGCTGGCTTTCATCCTGTTAGCTACAAGCCCTGATGCCCTACGGGCAATAAAAAGCCTTATGCCCTACGGGCAAAAGCTGGCTTTCATCCTGTTAGCTACAAGCCCTGATGCCCTACGGGCAATAAAAAGCCTTATGCCCTACGGGCAAAAGCTGGCTTTCATCCTGTTAGCTACAAACCCTGATGCCCTACGGGCAATAAAAAGCATTATGCCTTGTGGCAATGATACTATTCTATACCGCGTAGCGGTTATGGTCCTGTAAACTGCCTGTAACAATAACACATATTCCCCGTAGGGGATAAGGATATGGTATGCTGCATCGCTCTTTGGGACTAGTTGCAGTAGTTATACAGTCATCGTAATCTGCAGACTATAAGCACATTATAAAAATGCCTAAAATAATAGTCATTTTTCTTGCAAAATAGTTGCACGACTATAAAAATAGTCATATCTTTGTGTTGAAGGATTGATATAAAAAGGCAGAAAGGCGCAAGGGTGTTATGGCGCAAAGGGAAGAACAAAAGATGTTTTGACCGCAAACCGCAAACCTCGCACCGCATGCCAGTAATATTAAAAGGTTATCATATGCAACTTACAAAAGCAGAAGAACAGGTAATGCAGATCCTGTGGGATAAAAAAAATGGTCTGGTAAAAGATATCAGGGAGAGCTTCAGTGATCCCAAACCAGCCAGGAATACAGTCTCCACCGTACTGCGAATTCTTGAAAAGAAAGGTGTTGTGGGCCATAAAGCATATGGCAATGTGCATCTGTATCACCCACTTGTTTCCAAAGACGAATATTCAAAAACTCAGCTTTTCGGACTTCTGGAGGGCTATTTCAATAACTCCTTCCCGGCTATGGCCTCATTCTTTGTAAAAGAAAAAGATCTTTCAATTAAAGAACTGGAAGAGATGCTTGAGGATACAAAAAAAGAATTTTCAAAGAATAAAAAACGGAAATGATGGATGCATTGGGATTATATCTTCTGAAATCAGTTACATGGCTCTCCGGCTTTACCCTGGTATTTCTGCTGTTTCTCAGAAATGAGAGATTCTTTAACCTCAACAGGTTCTACCTTCTTGCCGGATTGATAGCCTCTTTCATCTTCCCGTTTATTACAATAAGGTATACAGTCTTTTTACCTGCTCCAGTGGATGTAATAGCAGGTGCTGCAATACCTGAAAAAGTGGGGGAAGCCGGTAATGATCCATTTACAATTATCTGGATTGTATTATCGATACTTTACCTGTCGGGTGCACTAATATTAATATATCAAAAAGTCAGACAAAGCAGGTCGGTGATCAGAACGATCCGTAATGCAGCTGCTGTTGAAACCGAACCTGTCAGACTGATCCGTACTAATGATTTTACCTCATCGTTTTCATTTTTCTCATATGTCTTTATCAATCCTTCAATTACCGACACTGAGACCCGTGAGATAATGAACCACGAGAAGGTACATATCCGCCAGAAGCACTGGATAGACCTGATGCTTGCCGAGGCGCTTTGTGTAATCCAATGGTTCAATCCGCTTGTCTGGATTTATATCCGGTTCATCAAACAGAACCATGAATATCTTGCTGATGAGGCCGCGCTGCAGAGTACCTCTGATCCTGAAGTTTACAAGGCAACTCTTCTTAACCAGATCGTCGGTTATCCTGTTGTCGGACTCTCTAATTCTTTTAATTATTCACTTAACAAAAAAAGATTTTTAATGATGAAAAATATAATCACTTCCCCTTACCGGAAAATGAAGATCCTGTTTATCATACCAGTCCTGGCAGTAATTCTGTATGCGTTTGCAACGCCTGAGTACAGGTATAATGTCAGTGGGACTAATTCCGGTAACACAGAAAACATTATTGGTCAGCAGGAGAAAGCCCTTAAAGGAGTCGTTGTGATGGAAAATGGTACCCCATTGGCTGGAGCTACAATTATCCTCAGAGGCACCACCATTGGAACCATTACAGATTTAAAGGGTTCTTTTGCTTTGACCAATGTACCGGATGGCGCACCGCTGATAGTTTCATATGTGGGTTATAAATCAAAAGTTGTCAAACCTGCCTACAATGAAAATATGAGCATTCAGATGGTAAGAGATACCATATCTATTGTAAGGGAAAAATCCAATATCGAGACTCCACCTCCGCCACCACCACCACCATCCAGCGGGATGGGTATGAAATCAAACTCCGACGGATCTCCATCCAGCGGGGTCAGAGTAAGATCAAACTCCGACGGACCTCCTCCACTTATCATTATCGATGGGGTTGATGAAAATCTTCCCTTATCAACTATTGATCCTGAATCAATTGCATCGATGAGTGTTATGAAAGGTGAGACTGCCGTCAAAAAATACGGTGAAAAGGGTAAGAATGGTGTGATTGAAGTAACCACTAAAAAAGTTCAGATGAAGAGCACCGGGGAAGCAAAGAAAGAAGTGACGGTAGTTGGTTATGGGCAGGAGAAGCAGCAATTTGTTGCAGTTGAGAGTCTGCCTGGATTTCCTGGCGGTACGGAAGCAATGATGAAATGGATCAGTGATAATATAAAATATCCCCCGGAGGCTGTAAAAGCCAATCTAACCGGAAATGTTATGGTAAGTTTTATGGTCGATAGCAAAGGAAAGGTTAAAGACGTTAAAGCCGTTCAACCTGTTAACAAGTATCTTGATGCAGAAGCTATAAGACTTATTTCATCAATGCCTGACTGGAAGCCCGGAACTCAGGGCGGGAAGCCGGTGGATGTTATTATGCAGATACCGATTAAGTTTTCCCTTAAGTGATAACGAAAGGGTGAATAGGAGAATGGGAGAGATTAAGAACTTACACAACTTGTCCCGCAAGGCGGGAGAGGAAATTCGGAGAAGGTACAGAGTGACACAGAGAAAATCTCCTCTTCTCCCCCTCACCCTTTCTCCCTTTCTCCCCTTCTTCCAATGCCCCCTTCTCTACACCATGTATGGGTATCTGAAATCCGTCGCCGGTATAAGAGTCTCCTTAACCGTTCTCGGACTGACCCATCTGATAAGATTAAGATAGCTTCCTGCTTTATCATTTGTACCTGATGCCCTTGCACCTCCGAAAGGCTGTTGTCCTACCATCGCCCCTGTCGGTTTATCATTTATATAGAAATTACCAGCTGCATACCTGAGTGTCCTGCAGGCCTGGATCATGGCATATTTATCATTGCTGAATATTGAACCGGTAAGTCCATATGGCGATGTGCTGTCACATAGTTTAAGTGTCTCGTCATATTTATTATCATCATATACATAGATAGTCATTACCGGACCAAAAATTTCTTCTTCCATTGTGATAAAATGAGGATCATCTGTCACAATGATTGTTGGCTCAATAAAATAACCCTTTGATTTATCCCCATGTCCTCCCGCAATTATCGAGGCAGTTGAGGCAGTAGCAACTTTCTCAATATATTTCATGATACCGTCAAACGCCCCTTCATCAATGACAGCATTTACAAAATTTCCCAAATCTGTGACATCCCCGGTTTTGATTTCTGAGCACATTCTTAAAAGATGCTTTTTCGTTTCATTCCAGATCGACCTGGGTATGTAAGCCCTTGATGCCGCAGAACATTTTTGTCCCTGGTATTCAAAAGCTCCCCTTATAATTGCAGTAGCTAATTCCAGTGAATTAGCTGAGTTATGTGCAAAGATGAAATCTTTTCCGCCTGTCTCACCTACAATTTTTGGATACGATTTGTATTTTGGAAGATTATCGGTGATCTGTTTCCAGAGGCTGTTAAAAGTTTTATTAGATCCTGTAAAATGGATGCCCGCCAGTTCAATATGATCAAGAACAATACTGCTGATAAGCGACCCCGACCCGGGGACAAAATTTATAACTCCGTCAGGCAAACCTGCCTCCTTAAGGATCTTCATCAGATAATAGTTAGACAGAAGAGCTGTAGTGGCTGGTTTCCAGACAGTTGTATTTCCCATCAGAGCAACACTTGTATTCAGGTTTGATGCGATCGCCGTGAAGTTGAAAGGTGTTATTGTATACACGAATCCTTCCAGTGGCCGGTACTCGATCCTGTTTATATTCTGATTATCTGAAACAGGCTGTTCCCTGTAGATCATCGTGGCAAAATGAGAGTTGAACCTAAGGTAATCTATCACTTCACATGCAGAATCAATCTCAGCCTGATATGCGTTTTTCCCCTGCCCCAGCATCGTAGCGGCGTTAATTACAAACCGGTATTTTTTTGAAATAAGCTCTGCCGCTCTTATCATAATCGCTGCCCTTTCCATCCATGCCAGGGTCATCCATGCCTCTTTTGCCTCGAGCGCTGCCTCGATCGCCATCTTTACCTCTTTTTCTGTGGCCATATGGTATATCGCCAGAACATGATCATGATCAGTCGGCATTTTGATTTTACCAGTTTTGCCTGTAAAAATCTCTTTACCCCCGATGATCAGCGGAATTTCAATCGGATTTTCCAGCTGCCTTTTCACCTCTTTTTCCAGCGAGACTCTCTCTGCACTTCCCGGCAAGTAACTCATTATTTGCTCATTTGCCGGCTCCCTGAAATTGTAAATAGCATTATTCATGACTTCCTGTAATTACATTGATTAAACATGATAGTTATTCATTTGTTCGTTGCATTTCCCTTTCTGCCGTTCGCAAAATACGCAATTCGCTTCGCCATCCGTAGCTTTCTTTGACATCCGAAGCTTTAGCGGAGGATGTAGCGAAGGATGGAAATCCGCAATTCTTTTGTAATTTCGTTCAATTTAAAATTGTCAGGCAAAAGTAATACTCATAAAAATGGCAGAGTCAAAGTTTTATCATTTCCCGCCATCAGGAATTTTTTATAATGCAGGATCTGCAGAATCAGCTATTTCTGCTTTAAAAGATGGTGGATATATCTGGCTCGATCTATTCAATCCCACACGTGAAGCTCTAAAAGCACTGGTTGAGCCTCTTGGAGTTCATCCTTTATCGATTGAGGATTGCATGGATATAAATCAGGTACCAAAAATTGAGCACTTTCCCAGGAACACTTTCGTGATTTTCAACGCATTCTCATATCAGAATAAGACCCTGAACATTGACGAAGTCGATATGATCATTGGAGAAAATTTCCTTATTACTGTAAATGGATGTAATTCGGAGAACAGAAAACCGATGAATGGAATAGAAAGCCTCGTTGAGGTAGAGCTTGAAAGCGCAAGAAAGGGACCGGCATTTCTGATGCATATTATAATGGACCATATTGTTGATCAGAAGTTCCTTGCCCTGGAGACCATGGAAGATGAACTTGAAGAGGCGGAGGAATTGCTGCTTGGCAATCCTGAAACATTTAAGGCAGCTGAACTTGTCAGACTCAGAAGATATCTTCTGAGCCTGAGGAAAAGTCTGTTCCATGAGAGAGAGATACTCGTCAAGATTTGCAGGCTTGATTGTCCCTATATCGGGGAGAAAGCAGTATTTCATTTCAGGGATATCTATGATCATATAACCAAATTTCTGGAACTCTCAGAGACCTACCGTGAAGTTGTCACCAGCCTTATGGAGCTTTATACTTCCCTCCTGAATAATCTCATGACCAAGGCTTCAAACGAAACTAACCTTTCTGTAAGACGGTTAACAATGATAGCTACTATTTTTATGCCGCTGACTGTGATATCGGGAATAGGAGGGATGTCAGAATGGTCAATGATGACCGGCCCGGAGAACTGGAAAATTGCCTACCCACTTTTTATTGCCGGGATGGTGGTAATTGCTGCAATCAACTATTGGCTGATTAAGAAGATTGAGAAGAGGCCTCACGCGGCGAATTGAATATTTAACTGCAAAGATCCCCAAAATTAGAGTTAAAAAAATTTGCTTTGCGTACTTTGCGTAATTCCTTGTGCCCTTGGCGGTTAATGGATTTTTCTAAATGATGATTTCAAAACTCTGAGACCATTTTTCTTAATTCTGACAGAAATTTCCCCTTTATCTATCCCCGGATCTCCGTCAATATGTATCCTGTGTTCTTCAGAACTTATTGTCAGCGGCAGGTCGAGGTCGTGATATTTAAGATATTTTGATTCTTTAAGCGTTCTGGTCTGCATCCTGAGAACAATTACCGGAAGCATATATTTAGGAAATGGTTTAAGAAGTACCAGGTTATATTTCCCGTCATCAGGTTTTGCCATCGGAGCTAAATATGCATTATTCCCGAATTGCCTGGTATTGGCAACCGATACCATATAATACTCATCTGTGAACTTTTCATTCCCGAAGGAAAGTGAAACTTTGAAAGGCTTAATTTTTCCTACGACTTTAAATGCAGCGACTCCGTAATTAAAGATTCCCCGGTGATTCAAATTATGAAATTCGTGAGCAACAAGACTGTCAATGCCTATTCCAAATACATTAACACATGGATGGTCGTTAATATAAAGAACATCAATATCGAAAAACTCCTTCCTCCGGATGTCTTTTACGAGATTCTTTATCAGTGGAAGAAATCCCATTTCCCTGGCAAATCCGTTGCCTGATCCAATCGGAAAGACTCCCATTATCTTACCGGTTCCCACAAGTTCAGTTGCCAGACCGTTTACTGTTCCGTCACCCCCGACGGCAATAAAGACATCGTAATTATTTATGCTGCTTTTCATAAACTCCCTGAATTCTCCAATTGTAGGGAAAGCGGCATAATCAAATTCACTGCTGAACTTGCTGAGATACCTGATAAGTATTGAGTCAGGTATTATACCTGCCTTGGGATTTATGAGGAAGATTGTTTTATTATTATTGAAGGAATGCACGAAGTCGTTTTTGGTGATCATCTATGCATCAAATTTAAGAAGAATATATAAGACAAGATGTCAGAAACATTATGTTTAAGTAAAGATTAGGTAATATATTATTAACCAATGAGTTACATTGAGTCTGGCACGGAGTATACACGGAGTAAATTGCATTTATTAGTAATTCATAATTCTGCATTTTATTATATCTATCTTAATTTTAGAGTAACAGAAACAGTGTTACTTCGTGTCAACCCCGTGAAACCCCTTGGTTAAAAGTTTATTCCTGACCAGGCATTCATCGTATCTGCTTGTAATTTCAAATCCAATGTTTTCGTAGCATTTTATTGCGGCCATATTATCGGATTTAACATTCAGACCAATCAGAGTAACAGTTTTTTTAAGATCATTACACAGGTATGATGTAAGCTTATATGCTATTTTTCTTCCCCTGTGACCGGGATGTGTTGTAATATTTCCCAGTGCGGCAATTCTGTACTTATCTGAATAAACATGTATACCGGCAATCCCTGTAAGCATTTCATCAGTGAAATACCCGAAATATTTTCCGGTTTCCAGCATTCTGCTATCGAACCAGTTATCAGGATAAGCGACATTGAACAGGTTCCGGATTTTCTTAAGATCATTTTTCGACAGCCTTCTGATATTCTCATCTGAGACCGCCTCAGGATTTCGCTTCAGGATCATCCTTAAATTCTGTCCGTAATCTTTAATAATATTCTGACTGCCAAAAATCTCGATGAGACCGGGACTGAGATGTACATTGAATTTCTCAGGTAATACTGATTTAATAGTTCTTATAAGCTCCTTACCGGAACCGTCGTCTTTACTTTGGAATAGGAGGAAGGTTGGTGTATCCATGCCAGAATACAGAAGGCCAACCACTTTTGGCTTGTTTTTGTCCGACAGACAATACCATTTAGTGTGAGGCCAGAA
>JAHEYW010000106.1 GCA_023251395.1 Bacteroidales bacterium | reverse complement strand
ATAAAAGTAAATAATTCTACTGATAAAAGCCTATAGAAGACTATGATGTTTGGCAATCAGGATATTATCGGACTTTGTTTTTAAAAAAGATATAATTAAGAAAGAACCCACAAAGCTCTGCATCACTGGTATGAGCTTTAAGAAAGAATCCGGCTGACAAGGGCTTAAGTATTCTATAGCTTAGTTCGTATTTCTGGTAAACCAAATCCTTTGCCTTATATGGTGCGTAAAGATATAAACCGAAGTATTGTGTAAAACTGATTCTCCCATAAATAAATTCCTGACCCGCAGTAATAGCAAATCTTTTGTAGTCTAGTGATTTATTTTCGATTTCGATCTTCCTTCTTAGGCCTTGATCCAAAATCATTTCCGCTCCTGCATTGAGTGCATAATGATATTTCAAATGCCATGTATACCTTAAGTCAAAACCATAAGCATAATAAAGCTTCCCGTAAACGTCCTTGTATCCAGTAAGAACCTGTCCGGATAAATATCTCTCTGGCTTAAAGTCTTTTATTATTTTATATCCAAGCTTATTTAGCTGGGGCAACTGCCTGTTATAGTATTCAAGACCCATAAGAAAAGTCGGAAAATTCATTCCATAATTTGGAACACGGGTAGCACCGTTTGAAATGTGGTTGTAACTGCCCGAAATAGTAAGGTACAGGTTATTGGTCAATCTGTACTTAAACTTAGCCACCAGGTAAAGAGGAAAGCTGACCCTTGTACTGAAGAATTTATTTAATGTATCGGTATGAAAATCAAAGATTTTTGTGTGATATGAAAATCCAGCTCCGGCCTTCAAAGTGAATATAAACCTTTCCCTGTATAACAGAACAGGCTCTGTAAAAGCTGAAAGCAGAACAGCACTACCTAATATGTCGGGGTTCTGAAAGGAAAAATATGTTAACTGGATCCCCTTATTGCTATAACAATTGAATATTCTCCAGCTTTCATAACTTGTACTGAGTTTGTTGAAGCTTATTTCAAAGCCAACTGGATTAGAATGTGATACAGGCTCAATTGCAGCAGAATGAGGTATTATAAAGCCATAATGTGTATTTAGTCCGATTGAATAATAATTCAAAGTATCAGGATTATTGGCAAAAACCTGTACGCAAGTTACAAGTGCCAGGAATATTATAAAAGGCTGCTTCATTTCCGGGTTCAAAAAATTATGACTACGGGATAACTTATAAAGGCTCAGGCTTTATCCACCCAAGCTTTAGCGAAGGTGGGGTCCAAGGTTCTAATTTAAAAACGTTAAAGTCTTCCTGAAAGGATCTCTATGAGATTTTCACTGGAAAGTGTAATCGGGTTATTCTTATCCTCGGTTCTTTCACATATTTTATTCAGGTCTTTTTCTTTTACACCCAGTTTTTTCAGACCGGGAAGCTGGAAATCAATTGTAAGCTGATATAAATATTGGATAAAGCCGTCAATATAAAAGTCATTACTCTTGCCCCTTTCATTCATGAATAGTTTTCCAAGTGAAACATATTTCATCAGAGCTACTTTGTTCCTTTTGTTCCTCCTGAGCTCCCTGACATTTATTTCATTTGATGGAGCCATCAGAGTTCCACAAACCACTCCATGGGGAATATTGAATAATCCACCAATTGACGAGGCAAAACCATGCACTACGCCCAGTCCGGCATTTGCTATGCAGATCCCTGATGTCAAAGCGGCGAAGGACATGCCTGTTCTGGCATCAATATTTGTCGGGTCCAGAAAACTTTCCCTCAGTGACTCTCTAACTGCCTTCAGACCTGCCAGGGCATAAGCATCTGTAAACTCATTTGCTTTGTCTGAAAGATAGGCCTCTGTAAGTTGGGTAAAACAATCCATCCCTCCGGCCGCAATAATATTTACAGGACAATTGATAGTAAGCAATGGATCAACGATAGCTATGTCAGGAACAAGGTTTTCATGCCGGAGTGATTTCTTGAATCCATTTTCATTAACTTCCGACAAGACTGCGTTTTTTGTAGCTTCACTTCCTGTTCCTGCTGTAGTTGGAACTGCAACGAATGGTACCTTTGTTCCCGGATGCACTTTATCGCCCACCCCTTCAAGATAACTTTTAACAGACTCATTTTTATAAAGCATTGCGGAAATTGCCTTGCCGGCATCCATTACACTACCACCTCCGATTCCTGCAACAATATCAACAGATCGTCCTGAAATGAGGTTAACAGCATTGTCAATATCCGTTGGGGATGGTTCCCGATCAATAACGATATTGATACTTTCAATCCCGGCTGTGTTCAATGATCTGAGAAGTTTCTGATAATCATCTGTTTCAATAAATGATTTTTTACCTGTTACCAGCAGAACTGATTTCCCGGTTGAAACAATAATTTCGGGTAAAATGGATATTTTTCCGACTCCGAAATAAATGACAGGGAGTCTTGAGAAGTTAAATGGTTTTACCATTTTGTCCTGTCATTTGGTTCAATTATGAGATACTTGATCCCAGTTCTGGGTTCGGCCATATACTCTGCCACAGTACTTCTCCATTTCAGATAGTGACATGTATTTTTGTGGGAAGAGGCAGCATCTTCAGATTCAAACGCTTCGTACAACATGAATCTGCAGGGGTCATCAGCCTGCTGTAAAAAATCAAATCTGAGATTGCCGGGTTCCTTCACCGATTCGCGGTAATTTTCAATTGTGGCAAGTATAAAACTGTCTTTGTTTTCCGGATTAACCGATATGTGCACGCATGTGGTTATCATAGCTGAATTTTCATATAAAGTTATACTACTATCCTTAAAAAACAGTAAGGTGAAAATGAATTAAATCTTACTTAATTACTTACTTGAATGCCGGGATACCGGTAATCTCATTTCCTGTTATCAGCAGATGTATATCATGTGTGCCCTCATATGTTATCACTGATTCAAGATTCATCATATGCCTCATCATAGGGTAATCGTTTGTAATCCCCATTGCCCCGAGAATCTGTCTTGTTTCCCGTGCAATATTCAATGCCATTGCTACATTATTTCTTTTAGCCATCGAAACATGTGCTGGTGTAGCCTTATTCTCATTCTTCAATACACCAAGTCTCCAGGCGAGAAGCTGGGCTTTTGTAATCTCCGTAATGGCCTCTGCCAGTTTCTTCTGTTGTAACTGAAATGAAGCGATTGGTTTACCAAATTGTTTTCTTTCAAGAGAATATCTTAAAGCAGCATCATAGCAATCCATTGCTGCACCAATTGCTCCCCATGCAATTCCATATCTTGCTGAATTGAGACAATTAAGAGGTCCTTTTAGTCCTTGTACTCCGGGTAAAACGAATTCTTTTGGCACTTTAACATTGTCAAATACCAGCTCACCGGTTACGGAAGCTCTCAGGGACCATTTACCATGAGTTTCAGGTGCTGAAAGTCCATGCCAGCCTTTTTCAACAATCATTCCACGCACAATTTCACTTTCATCTCTGGCCCATACTATGGCTATATCGGCAATGGATGAATTTGTGATCCACATCTTTGCACCATTAAGAAGATAATGGTCACCCATATCTTTTATTCTTGTTTTCATACCGCCTGGATCCGATCCGTGATCAGGCTCGGTGAGTCCAAAGCATCCTATTATATCACCTGTTGCAAGTCGTGGCAGATATTTTTTCTTCTGTTCTTCACTTCCAAATGCATAAATTGGAAACATCACAAGGGATGTTTGCACTGATGCCATTGACCTTATTCCGCTATCTCCGCGTTCAAGTTCCTGCATAATGAGGCCATATGAGATATGATCCAGCCCTGAACCACCGTATTCAACCGGAATAAAAGGGCCGAATGTTCCCATATCCCCCATCTCTTTCACCAGATGAAAAGGGAACTTTGCCTTTTCACTGTATTCCTCAATAATTGGTTTTACCGACCTGTTGACCCATTCTCTGGTTGAATCTCTTACCAGCTTCTGTTCATCTGTAAACAGCTCATCTACAAGATAATGATCTGGTGCTGTGAATTGTACTGTTCCTGACATATGATTTGTTATTATTATCTTTTAAATACGATTGCAACAACTGTCTTATCATCGCCCCCCATATTTATTGTCATACCGTAAGGCTTACTGGCAGGAATATTAACCTGGGAAGCTCCGGCTTTTCCTGTAAGTTGTTCCCAAATCGCAACAGTCTGGTGAACCCCTGTTGCTCCGGTTGGATGGCCCCAACCAATAAGACCTCCGGTAGTATTTACAGGAATACTGCCCAGTCGTGACGTGCTCCCCTCGAGTACAAATTCAGCTCCCTCTCCATGTTTGGCAAGGCCAAGAGCTTCAATACTCAAAATACCTGCTATGGTAAAACAGTCATGCAGTTCTATGGTAGCTATGTCTTTAATTTTCAAGCCGGCAGATTGAAGTGCTTTGCTTGCAGCAATTTCAATAGTTGAAAGCTTTGTAGGATCATCAGGACTTTTGGTGATATTGTCTGTAACCAAAGACCAGCTCATAATCTCGATTGCATCTGATCTGTCAATTCCGGCTTTTTGCAGACCTTCCTCAGAACATATAGCTATTGAAGAAGCCCCGTCAGATACTTTTGAACAATCATAAGCGTTCAGGAACTCAGTAAAGATTTTTGGGTCAGGTTCAGTTAGTGCCAATGAAACAAGATCCTCGCATGTATTATGATATTCCTGAGCTGTCGGACAAAGCCTTGCATTCTCAATTGCATTCTTATACCAAACAGCAAAAGCTTTTCTTGTCTTCTCTCTTCCGAATTTTTCGAAATATGCTCCCGCCCTGTTACTGAACAGACCAGGGAAAAAATAAGCATGACCTGCTTTTCTATCTCCGAACCAGCCTGCATAGCCCAGGTAATCAGCACCATAAACCGCCTTAACAGAATTTTGTACTTCCACACCTATTGCGAGTACAACATCGGATGTTCCCGTAAGAACAGATTTTATTCCTGACAATACTGCCAGACCACCTGATGCACAGGCTCCTTCAACCCTCTGTGAAGGTTTATATCGCAAACCGGCATCGATTTCGGAAAGAAACGCTCCAAGGTGTGCCTGTTTCACAAAACTGCTCGCTATAAAATTGCCAATCACTCCTTCATCGACATTTGCAGCTCCACCCACCTTTTTTATTGTAGCCTGACCGGCCTCCTTCAAATAATGGTCAATTCCAGGGCGCAACTTTTTAGGGTTGAACTCCTTTCTCCCTGTACCTTGTGAAATAGTATTATACCCGGCTGTCAGGAAAATTTTCTTCTTCATCGCATAATAATTTCAGTCAAGATAGTCATTAACAGGACCATAAACATGATAAAATCCCGTCAGCAAAACAGTATTTACATTCCCGATATTATCAGCCACACCTGACTCTACCAGTTCCAATCCAATTCTTTTTGAGTTCAGATGGTATTCAACAGCAAGCTTTGAACCAGGAGTATCAGATCCTTTTAATTCGCTGAAGTAGTGCTTCAGAAACACATGGTTTTGTCTGTTGTTTACCACTTCTTTCCAGGGTTTCCAGGAAGGAGGAGGATTGCCAATTTTTTTATCAATATCGTTTCTGAAAGATTCAAGGGGTAAATATTTTAAAAGATCACAATCAAAAACTGATGTTGGCCTACCCTTTTCATATATAAATATGCCTGGTTTTTGAGATCCGTCCGGGTTCTGACCTCCCTTAATCCCGGCTGATATCAATTTATCAATCAAATTGCTGTGTAACTGATCATCCTTGAGCCTTGATCTCATAACCTGGAGTATTTTCATACAAACATCAATACCAACGTAATCCATGAGCTGAAAAATCCCCATTGGCCGGATAAGAAAATCATGGCTGATCCTGTTCACAGCATATATCGATGCTGGTAACTTAAATTTCTCAGATAATCTCTCAGCCATACTTATTCCGAAGAGTAGATCTCTTATGAAATGACCATTACCTATGAACCCTGGAAAATCATTTGCAGGAACAATTTTTTTCGAAAGATTACCTGCTAATTGCCTGGCAAACTCAACCAGCATTATATCAGTTTTGTCAGTTGCTATGAGTTCAACAAGTTTCTGAACGGCAGGTGGATTGTAGAAATGAAAACCAATTATCTTACCGTTTAATTCTGCGCCTCTGTCTAATTCAGAGATTGGTACAGAAGATGTATTGGTAAAGAACCAGGGATCATTATTGTTGTTTTTAAGGATCTTTCTGAATAAATCAATCTTAATTTCAGAATCCTCAATTATTGCTTCAAAAATAATGGTCGACTGATACGAGGATTCAGTGCGTGTAGAGAGCATTATATGGCTAATTACGTCCTCTATATAATATTCAATAATCTCGGTATTCTCTATCAGATCTTTATTTCCGGAATATAAACCGCGAAGCAGGACGATCTTTTTCTCGGCAATTTTCCTGATCTGATTCCGGAGATAAAGATGCAGCTCTGACAGGGCAGCTGATGATACATCTATTGCATTCAGTATCATTGAACCAGGTGCCTTTGCTGACTTCAGGCGGATATCTGTCATCTCTATTGCTGTGAGCAACAGAATTCCTGATCCCATTTTCCCTGCGGCACCAAGGACAGATACATTATTTAATTTTTCTTCGTAGGTCAAGTGGTAGGTATTTCGGATTTCCGTCCTTCGCTAAAGCTTCGGACGACGAAGCGGATTTAGGTCTTCTGTCTTCCAAGCTGGTTTCCGTTTTTCAATAAAAGCACTCATACCTTCACGGGCTTCATGACTGAATGTTTCGGAAAAACGTTTGGCTTCAGCTTCCTTAGCTTCATCCATTTCCATACAGACTCCCTCCCATATAGCTCTTTTTGCAGATGAAACTGCAAAACTACTTTTTTCAGATATCATCAAGGCAAGCTGACAAGCTGTTTCCAAAAGCTTTTCAGGTTCAACAACTTTTTGGACCAGCTTTAAACGCATAGCTTCCGCAGCGTCAATCATTTGCCCTGACAGAATAATATTCATTGCATCACCCATTCCGATAAGGCCAGCCAGCATTTTAGTTCCACCATATCCGGGAATGATTCCCAGGCCAACCTCAGGTGAACCAAATTTTGCCTCTGATGAAGCTATCCTGATATCACATGATAGTGCCAGTTCAAGTCCCCCGCCAAGTGCATAGCCATTTATTGCAGCAATCACAGGGATATCAAGATTGATAATCCTTTTAAAAGTCTCTTGCCCTGTTTTTGACCAGATATAAGCTTCTTCAGGTTCCAATTCTTTCATTTTCGCAATATCAGCACCAGCCACAAATGCTTTTCCCTCTCCTGTAATAACTAAGACCCTGATAGTTTTTGAATACTTGATACGATCAAGCAACAGATTAATATCTCTTAAAACAAGGTCATTAAGGGCATTTCTAGCTTCAGGTCTGGAGATAGTCATGATCCCGATACCTGATTCTTCAGTGTACTTAATATTAGTTTCTGCCATCTCAGGTTGATTTAGAATTTCAATGTATTAAAGTTAATTATAAAGTTACTGTTAAAAAATGATAAACCAGGGAGAAACACCAGTACAGGTGTTACTTTTTACAATATAGCAGGAGAAGTATCAGATTATTACCAATCCGGTATCAGGATGGGATATTCGAAAAAAATAATTCCTGTCCGGGCCTAAAGTATGTAAGTTCAGTTTATATCAGGTTTTAATATTATCCTTCTCTTTCCTGTTATATTAACAATAGCGATCATCATTATTGCTGATATCAGCAGAGAGCCTGCCATAAAAAGATATGATGCACTGAAACCTCCGGTGACTCCGTTGAGATAACCAACCAGATATGCACCGGCAAATGAGCCAAGTGCCCCAAAACTGTTTATTATCGCAATAGCACCCGCAGTCACATTTTTAGGAAGGACCTCAGTAATATATGCAAAGAATGGTCCGTATGGTGTATACATTGCAGCTCCTGCAATTACGAGCAGAACAATTGAGAGCCAGAAGTTGCTTGGACCGATGAGATATGAACTGTAAAATGCTATTGACCCGATAATCAGAAATGGCCAGATGAAATCTTTTCTGTTCTGGTATTTATCAGAAAAGTATGAAGCAGTGAACATTCCTGCAGCGGAGAAAATATAAGGGATCGAAGATAACCACCCGGTTTTTATTATACTTACATCAGGAGCAGCTTTTATTATTGAAGGAAGCCACATTACAAAACCATAGACCCCAACCTGCCATAAACCATACTGAAGACATAATAGAATAACCAGCCATGATTTAAATGCCTCCGCATAATTCCTGACCGGCCTGATATTATGTTGTTCATCGGTAAGGGCTTCAGCCAGATCGCTCTTTTCACTATCTGTCAGCCAACCCGCTTCCTTTGGATGGTCCTGGATCAGCCGCCACCATAGAAAGGCCCATACTATTGCCGGTAATCCCTCCATAATAAACATCCATCTCCAGCCAGCTGCCTTAATAAGATATCCAGAAAGTATTGACATCCAGACAATTGTAACAGGATTTCCCATTATTAAAAATGTATTGGCACGTGAACGCTCAGATTTCGTGAACCATCTGCTTAAAAAGACAAGCATCGATGGCATAACAGCACTCTCGACAACACCAAGCATAAACCTTATTAAAATTAACAGACGGGAATCACTGACCATACCGGTAGCCATTGCAAGAAATCCCCAAAGTATAAGTGACCAGAAGATCAATCTTCGTGCACTTCTTTTTGCAGCATACAGGGTTCCGGGAATCTGAAAGAAGAAGTAGCCAAGGAAAAACAGAGATCCCAGAAGAGATGACATAGATGCTGTAATATCCAGATCTGTTGCCATGCCACCTGCTGCAGCAAAACTAAAATTAGCACGATCAAGATAGGCAAGACTGTAAGTAATAAAAGCAATTGGAATAAGGCGAAACCACCTTTTATCAGTAACAGCTTTCTCCATAAAGCATCAGATTATGAAAATAAGTTTCGAATATATGATTACAATCCGAGATTGGAATACACAAATATTAAAGTAACATTATATTTCGCATTTATGAAATATCAAGAAAATCCAATTTATCTGTTATTAGCAAGGATTGAATGTTAAATAAAGAAAAAATCCGGAAAATAAAATGAGGTATGAAGAATCATCCTGATGAAAAAAATGCTTTATTTACTTCCATAAGATGGAAACGGATAATTTCTCTCATGAACCAGAAATTTTTATTTAAAAAGGAAAATCAATGACAAAAAGGATCTTCACAATTTTTGCAAGTCTGTTTTTTTTTATTTCTGCAGTATCATCTCAGAAACTTGTCTCCCCAAAAGAGCATTTCGGATTCAATATCGGAGATAATTATAAGTTGGCAAATTATACTCAGACTGAGGAATATTTCAAAAAAATTGCTGCTTCATCAGACAGGGTTAAGCTGGTAAATATAGGTACGACTGAAGAGGGTCGAAACCAGTATATGTTAATTGTTTCCTCTCCGCAAAACATCAAAAATCTGGATCATTACAGGGAAATCTCCATTAAACTCGCAAGAGCAGAAAACCTGACCGACAAGGAAGCTTCCTCGCTGGCATCAGAAGGAAAAGCGGTTGTCTGGATAGATGGAGGTCTGCATGCTACAGAGGTCGTTGGGGTCCACCAACTGATCGAGACTATGTGGAGATTTGTAAGCGGAAATGACCCGGAGACATTGAGTATACTTAACGAAGTGATCATACTGTTTGTCCATGCGAACCCTGATGGACAGGAACTGGTATCAAACTGGTATATGAGCAATCCTGATACTCTTAAAAGATCTTTTTCACAGCTTCCAAGACTTTATCAGAAATATGTTGGTCATGATAATAACAGGGATTTCTTCATGATGAATATGAAGGAGACCCGGAATATGAGCAGGCAGCTCTACATTGAATGGATGCCTCAGGTGCTTTATAATCATCACCAGGCTGGTCCTGCAGGTTCAGTTGTTGCCGGGCCACCTTACCGTGATCCCTTCAATTATCTTATCAATCCTCTGACAATCACCGGTATTGATGAGTTAGGTGCAGCAATGGTTAGCAGGCTTAATGCTGAGGATAAGCCAGGATACACGGAACGCGCAGGGGCCAGTTTCTCAACCTGGTATAACGGTGGACTAAGAACTACTTCTTATTTTCATAATATTATAGGCCTTCTGACAGAAATAATTGGAAATCCAACACCCTCTACTGTTCCTCTTGTACCTTCCCGCCTCCTTCCCAGCGGGTCAACTCCTTTCCCTGTCAAACCGCAAAAATGGTATTTCAGACAGTCGATTGATTATTCGGTATCACTGAATTATGCAGTACTGGATTATGCTGCAAGGAACAGAGAACATCTGTTATTCAATATTTACCTCATGGGTAAAAACGCGATTGAAGCCGGTAGCAGAGATTACTGGACCATTTCACCAAAAAGAATTGATGCCATAAATGCTGCGGTCCAAAAAGATCAGACCGCCAGAAAAGGATCAGATTCTACCGGAAGAGGTTCCAGAGCAAGAGGTGAAGATATATCTTTAAAGTATTATGATCAGGTACTGTCGGATCTGAATCTCAGGGATCCCAGAGGCTATATTATAGCTTCAGATCAGCCGGATTTCCCGACAGCTGTGACATTTATTAATGCACTGGTACTCTCAGGAATAAAAGTACAGAAAGCTTCTGCAGAATTTGTTGTGGAGGGGAAAAATTATCCGACAGGTTCCTATGTGGTACTGACAAATCAGGCATT
>JAHEYW010000105.1 GCA_023251395.1 Bacteroidales bacterium | reverse complement strand
GGAGTCGTGATCTACCATTTCTCAGGAAGTGCCTTCCCTGATTGGAAAGAATATAATGAAATGTGTGGTATTGGGGGTTGGGGTAACAGGGATGAAAAATCGGGACCATATATTTACTACAAAAGAAATACTCTTGTTATAGATTCATCTGCAGGGGCAGCAGGATATCATGACAAGAGACATGAATTTGAAGTAAAAACCCGCAATTTCGATCACCCAATTACAAAGGGTCTGCCAACGAGATGGTTACATGGCAATGATGAGCTTTTCAGTAAACTAAGAGGTATCGCCAAAAATATGGAAATACTCGCCACTGCAAATACAGATACCACAGGAAAAGGATCCGGTCGCGATGAACCTGTACTCATGGCAGTAACATATGGAAAAGGCAGAATTTTCCATACAACTCTTGGTCATGCTGACGAGGGTGGAGGACCCGCCATGCAATGTGCAGGTTTCATTGTAACCTTGCAAAGAGGTGCTGAATGGGCCGCGACAGGTAACGTTACGCAAACTGTTCCGATTGACTTCCCGAATGCCGGCGGAGTTGTTCTTCGGCCCGACTTTAAAGCTATTACACTTGAAGATGATCTGGCCAATCTTCCTGATTACCAGCTTACCAGAAGTACGAAATATTTTACCGACCTACAGGCTAACATCCGCAAAGCAGCAGGTGATAGTGCTTCAATGAAAAGGTTTGAGGAAGAACTGGTTGCAATACTTAAGAATCCGAAAGCAACAACAGAATCAAAAAAGCTTGTTCTCAGGGAACTTAGCTGGATGGGTACGTATTTCTCTATTCAGGCAATTAAAGGACTTACGGGCAATGCAGACCTGAAGGATGAGGTTGAATATGCTCTGGAAAGACTGCAATCTGCCAGGTAGAAATTTGGCGATTATTAAATATCTCTGCCTTCCCTGTGGAACTGGTAAAATCAAATATTGAGGTTCCACAGGGGAGGAGCAGAGAAGTTGCCGGGACTATAAAATATCAGATATTCAGAATAGCATAATGTTTTCCCTGGTCGTGCCCATATACAATGAGGAAAAGCTGATTGATGAGCTTCTTAACCGGATAGTGCCCGCTATATTATCTTTTACATCGGACTTTGAGCTGATCTTTGTTGATGACGGTTCAACTGATAACAGTCTCACCGCCCTTCGTGGATGGCAGCAAAAGGAAAAAAGAATTAAGATAATTTCGCTTTCAAAAAACTTCGGCCATCAGGCAGCTTTTACTGCAGGCCTGGAATATTCCAGGGGAGATATTGTAGGAATGATGGATGGCGATCTTCAGGATCCTCCTGAGATACTTGCAGAAATGTTTAGGAAGATAACCCTGGAAGGTTATGATATTGTCAGTGGCAGGAAAACAGGCCGCAAAGGGAAAAGCAACCGGACCTTTTTCTCATCTCTTTTCCATTTGTTTTTCAGGAATATGGGAGAAATGAAAGAGATGGGTAATTACGGTAATTTCTCGATGATGACACGAAATGCTCTTTCTGCTCTTCTCTCCCTGAAAGAGAAGGTACGCTATCTCCCCGGAATGAGAACATATGTCGGGTTTAAACAAGGTGAGGTTGAGTTTGTCAGAGATGACCGGTATGAGGGAAGACCCAAGATGAGCTTCCTCAAGTTATTCAGGCTTGCCTCTGATGCAATATTTTCTTTCTCTAAATTTCCACTCAGATTATGTCTTGTACTGGGGATCCTGGGAACAATAGTATTTATGGCTGCAGGGATCTACGTGGTTGTTGCTAAAATATATGGCTTTGCAGTTATCGGCTGGTCATCCACACTTCTCAGCATCTATTTTCTTGGATCGATCCAGCTTCTGTTCCTGGGCGTTCTGGGTGAATATATCTATCGCAACTATAAAGAATCACAAAACAGACCTGTCTATTTTGTAAAGCAATACTTTGATAGTCCTTCAGAGAAATAATGACAGAAAAGAAGTTAAAATATCTGTTTTTTGCCGTCTCTTTTTTGCTTCTCTTTTTCATGCTCCTGATGACCAGGAAAGCAGGAATAACCTGTGATGAGGTGCTTCACTATAATCACTCTCTTTCAGTTTATAACTATTTTGCAACCTTTGGCAATGACAAATCATCCCTTGATACTCCTGTTACTCATTTACAGTATTACGGACAGTCGTATGATAATATAGTTACTATCCTGACAAAATGGTTCGGGATTAAAGATATCTATGCTTTCAGGAATATTATGAGTCTTCTGGCAGGCTGGCTAACAATAATGATTACAGCGGCTTTTGCCATCTGGCTGGAAGGTTACATGGCTGGTATACTGGTGGTTATTCTTTTTGGATTGTCTCCGGTATTCCTGGGACATTCTCAAAACAACCTCAAAGATGTCCCTTTTGCGCTGGGCTATATAGCAGGCCTTTACTATATCCTTAAACATCTTGCCTCTCCGGTTGGTCATTTACGGAAATATATTATCCTGATTATCCTGAGTATAGCCTTTTGCTTAAGTATAAGAGCCGGTGGGCTTGTGTTGATATGCTACCTCTTTTTCTTCTTTTTTATCTATCATGGAATTAATCTTATAACAGCGAACAAGATTGACCCCTTATTATTTTGTAAAAAGTTTGCCACAATATCAGTCGCTTCTGTCATTGCATATTTCCTTGGCATTATTCTATGGCCTTATGCTCTTCAGAATCCACTGTTGAATGTATACAAGTCGTATGAAGTAATGGCTCAGTACCCAGATACATTCAGGCAGATATTCAATGGAAAAGAGGAATGGTCAGATTTTATGCCATGGTATTACCTTCCTGAATATATGGCAATTACAATTCCAATAGTGGTGTTGTCAGGTTTCGTAATATTCTTTGCTTTTTCAAAAAAGATATTCACTTCATGGAGAGCATTTGCATATGGAGGACTGCTTTTTTCGATCCTCTTTCCGATCTGTTTTGCTATTCTTGAAAAGGCTAATCTGTACAGCGCCTGGCGTCAGTTTCTTTTTGTATATCCAGGAATTATTCTTATTTCAGCTGTTGGATTCATTTATCTCATCAGACTAATCAAGAGGAGATATCTGCTATGGATTGCAGGCATACTTTTTATTATTATTTCCATTAACCCTCTGCGATTCATGTTCAAATCTCCTGAGTACTCATACATTTACTTCAACCAGATTGTTGGTGGGATGGAGGGTAGCTATGGCAGGTTCGAAAGCGACTATTATTTCGTCAGTCTCAAAGAAGGATCAGAGTGGCTAAAAAATTGGCTGAAAGAAAAGAAAACCGGGCAATCCGTAAAAGTGATGGCGAACTTTTCAGTCCAATGGTATTTCAGGGATCATCCTGAAATACAAACCGGGTATATCAGATTCGAAGAGAGAAGTATGTCAGATTGGGATTATGCAATAATAACAAACCGCTATATTCCACCTTTTCAATTGATAAATAAATCCTGGCCCCCTGATAACGCTATCAAGATTATTTATGCTGATAGGGTACCTGTTTGTGCTGTAATTGAGAGGAAGACTAAAGATGATTATTATGGGTATAAGGCAATTGTGGAAGGCAGGACTAAAGAGTCCCTGAGTTATTTTGAAAAAGCTTTAAAGGAGAATAATAAAGATGAAATGATTTATTATAATTTTGCAGCAGCATTAATGGATGATGGACAGCCTGAAAGAGCAGATTCATGCCTCCATGAATGCCTGAAGCTTAATCCGGAGTTTGATCTGGCATTAATGTACCTGGGAAATATTGCTGCTTCAAAGAACAGACCTGATGAAGCCGCAAAATATTATGAAATGGTAATTAAAGCCAACAGAAGGTATCTGGAAGCATATGTTGAACTGTCAAAGTTGTTTGTTAAAAAAGATGCTGAAAAGTCACGGAGACTTCTTTTTACATGTCTTGAATTTGATCCGGAATTTAAACCGGCAATTATTGCAATGGCTGACTCATACAGGGAAACAGACCCTGAGACAGCCAGAAAATATGATGAGCTGGCGAAGGGTTTAAAGTAGTATATTTATTAAACGATAATTAAAAAAATATGAAAAAAGCGGTTTTAATTTTTACAATGGCAATAATGGTCATTGCCACAAGTACCTTCTCAGCCTTTTCACAGGATAAACCCAAACCCAAAAAAGATACTGTCAATATGGATACCCATGCAAAACCGACACAGTATTATGCAGTTGAAGATGAAAAGCCTGCAGCTAAAAGCAGTAAACTTGGCGTTCCTGAAATAGCAATAATTGCAGGAATCGTTATTATTGTCATTGGCGGTATCGTATTCTTTTCAATGAGAAAAAAGAATAAATAGGAAATTGGGGATTCTTAAAATTAAAAGACTAAAAGAGTGCAAGTGTTCGAATTATAGTATTTGTTGATATTCTATACCTAAAACACCTGCATTCTTTATTGTCCTTGAACTTTGAACCTTGACCCTTTAATATTTTGTTACACAGAGTGACACAGAGGTTTACAGAGTTCCACAGAGAATAAATCGACTCTTGCGGCAACCAGCAGCCAGCAACCAGCAACAACCAACCTATAACCTAACCCAGGTATTGCCTTTCTTATTTGAGTTCACAACAGCATGGATAAATTTCATCCCCCTGACACCGTCGTGTACGGTTGGGAACTCTCCGGGCTTAAATTTTTCTCCCCTGATTGATTTGGCCATGCCTTTATATATATTGGCCACAGCCTCATATATCCCTTCTGGATGACCGCATGGCATTGTGTGGCTGATTTCCGCAAACTCAGAATTATATCCGTGTGCAGGTTTCAGAACTTTAACAGGGTCTGAATCAGAAAGCATATAAAGGTAGTTTGGATTTTCCTGTCCCCATTTGAGACTGGCTTTTGACCCGTAGACCGCAATTGTCAGGGCGTTTTCTTCACCTGTTGCAACCTGGCATGAGCGTATGACTCCCTTGAGACCTTTGTCAAACCGAAGCATGACGGTTCCATCCAGGTCAAGCTTGAATCCTTCTTTGATATGATTGAGATCGGAAAGAACCTGTTTGATTTCCAGTCCAGTAGTATATTCAATAAGGTTAAATGCATGCACTCCTATGTCGCCCATACAGCTGCTTGCCCCTGATTTTTCAGGGTCAAATCTCCATACCCCGGTGATCCTGCTACCCGCTCCATGGATAATAGAATTCACCCAGCCCTGATAGTATTGAGCGTCGACACGTTGTATTGTTCCAAGAGCACCTCCGGCAATTATTTCACGCATCTGTCTTATCATTGGATATCCAGTATATGTGTGTGTAAGTGCAAATGTTACCTTATGCTTTTTGACAAGTTTTTCAAGTTCAACAGCCTCTTCAACAGTCATTGTCATAGGTTTCTCACACATCACGTGAAACCTGTTTTCCATCAGCATTTTTGCAAAAGGAAAGTGAAGATAGTTTGGTGTTACAATTGAAACAGCCTGAATTCTTTCACTGGCCGGAAGTGCAAGTTCACCTTTGATCATCAGTTCGACGGTCTTATAGCATCGTTTGAGGTCCAGACCTTCCTGCTTCGCAAATTCTTTACTTTTTGAGAAGTCAGCATCAAATACACCTCCAACCATTTCAAAGTCGTTACAGATCCTGGAGGCTCTGCGATGGGCATCTCCGATAAAGGCACCGAGTCCTCCTCCAATCATTCCCATTTTAATCTTTTTCATGTTCCGGATTTTAATTAATACTTTCATATTAACAAACCATCCATTCTCAAATTACGAAAATGGATGGCCTTTAATACTTTTATCTTTTGACTTTTATCTTTTATCTTATTTTCTATTTCTTCTCAAATGCAGCATCGAATGCAACATCTGAAGGAGGGAAGTCAATCCTGCGAACGAAAGCTGCGGCCTCTTTAGCCCCATATTCTCTGTCCATTCCGCTGTCTTCCCACTCAACTGATAAAGGACCTTTATAGCCGATCCTGTTGAGAGCCCTGATGATATCTTCAAATTTTATTTTTCCTCTGCCAGGGCTTCTGAAATCCCAGTATCGACCTTTCATCCCGAAATCAAGGTATCCTCCAAAAACACCGGCATCAGTTCTGGCATCAGACCAGGTGACATCTTTCATATGAACATGAAAGATCTTTTCAGAGAATTTGAAGATAAAATTCAGGTAATCAACGCCCTGATAGCCGAAATGTGAGGGGTCATAGTTGAAACCAAACGCAGGATGATAATTCATAGCTTTAAGAGTCCTTTCAGCTGATGCAATATCAAATGCAATTTCAGTTGGATGGACCTCCAGTCCGAATTTTATACCAAGAGCCTTATATCTGTCCATTAATGGAATCCAGGCAGCTGCAAATTCATTGAAGCCTTCATCGATCATTTGCTGCGAAACAGGGGGAAAGGAATAAATAAGATGCCAGATCGGACTTCCAGTAAACCCGTTTACCTGAGAAATACCCAGTCTTGCTGCTGCTTCTGCAGTTTTTATCATCTCTTCTGCTGCGCGCTTGCGCACATTCTCGGTGATACCATCTCCCCAGATATAATCGGGTAGAATACCTTTATGTCTCTGATCAATCCTGTCGCTTACAGCCTGCCCGACAAGATGGCTTGATATAGAGAAGAGCTTCAAACCATACTTGGCTAACAAAGCTTTCCTGGCATTGCAGTATGCCTGATCAGCCTTGCTGACCTCAAAATGATCACCCCAGCAGGCAAGCTCCAGTCCGTCATATCCAAAAGCACTGGCTTTCTGACATAGAGTTTCCAGTGGGAGATCTGCCCACTGACCTGTAAATAAGGTTACTGGTCTTCCCATAGAATAAGGTTTTTAAAGCTATTTTTTGTCGTATACAGCAGTATTCTTCATTTCCTGATCATTGAAATTCATCACTGTTGTGACCGAAAGAGTTTTTTCATCGGTAAGGGTCCATGTCTCAGTGCTCTTGAATTCCATTGTTTCACCATCCCTGTCGAATTTCATTACATGTGCGAAGTTGAGTGACTTGCCATCTGCTGACCAGGTAACTGTAGATTTTCTTGTACTGTTACCGAATCCTGCAGGGTTAGTGCTTTCTTTACCATCAAGTGTGAATTTTACGGTTGATTTTGTATCCTGACCATCCATACCACTTCTTGTGCTTTCTGATGAAAGATTGTTACCATCCTGTGTTATGGTCATGAGTGAAGAAGCCATTCTTGGTCCACCCTCAGATGGAGTACTTTTTGCTTCATTTAAAGCCCATGTACCGGAAAAATTAACTTTCCCCTGAGCATTAGAGGTTGCTGTGGAAAATAAAAAAGTTACCAGAAGTAATGCACCAAAAAATTTTACAAAAGTTTTCATTTCTTTAATGTTTAATTAGGTTAAAAAAGTATGAATTTTATTACAAATAAGGGCTTTAAATTACAAAATTTATTTTGATTGAGTTCAACCTGGGTAAGATCATCATTATTTTGGCTTAATGAGACTGAATGATTGAGGAATTTTTATAACTAATTAATAACTGGTAAATCAAAATGATGGTGAAAGAAATTATTCTTGATAAATTTACGGTGAAAAAACTGAAAAATGAATCAAAATACAGACAACCTGAAATTATTTTTTGAACGGATAAAAACGCTCTCTTTCTGGCAAAGGGTATTCTATTGGAGTACCTTAAAAGCGGTCAGCTATGAAGCCTATGAGGAGTTTAAAAGAATAAATGATAATATAGGCAATCTTAATAATCAGTTAAGTGAAAGGGATTCAAGGATCACTGATCAGGAAAAAAATATTCAGATCCTTTCTGCCAGGCAAAATGATCTGCTTGCTTCAAGTCAAAAGCTTGAGAACAGGATCATTACTCTGGAATCGGAGCTGAAAAGAATTACTGCAGAACGATCTGACCTGGCAACCAGGATTGCAAGGTTCGAGCAAACTGAGAAATCACGTCTGGAGGAGTACCAGAAGAATGTTTCAGGTGTAAATGCAATCAGGTCCGGACTGGAAGCTGAGAGACAAAAAATCTCCGAAGAATTACTAAGGGAGAGAGAGGAATCTTTTGAGAGGATGAAGCTTACCTGGCGTAATCATGAAGAGACTGTCAGGAATGCCATCAGAACTATTTGCCAGACACAGCTTATTGAATATGTAAAAGAAGTCCCTTTTAAAGGCAAGCCTGATAATACCGTAAGAATAGCCGGAGAATATGTAATTTTTGATGCAAAGAGCCCTGCAAGCGATGATCTGTTTAATTTTCCAAAATATCTGAAGGTACAAGTGGAAAGTCTGAACAAATATATCAGGCAGGAGAATGTGAGGACCGATATTTTTCTTGTTATTCCATCCAATACGGTGGATGTTGTAAAACAGTTCACCTTCAGGATGGCAGACTATAATGTGTTTATTGTAACAATTGATGCCCTTGAACCAATCATTTTGTCCCTTAAAAAGATCGAAGATTATGAGTTTGCCGAGCAGCTTACTCCTGAAGAAAGGGAGAACATCTGCAGAATAATAGGCAAATTCACCCATACAGCCAAGAGAAAAATAATGATCGATTATTTCTTCTCATTCCAGTTTCTTGATATTGTTTCCAAACTGAACATGAACCTCCCTGCAGATATTCTTAAAGCTGTTGAGGATTTTGAAAAAGCCGAGAAGCTTAACCCGCCTCAGGAGAAAAGGGCAAAACAAATCCTTACTGAAGATATTATATCAGAGAGTGAAAAACTGGCCACAGAACTCAGGGCAAGAATGATTGGTCCTGATAACTCTGAAATGGACAAATAAACAATATTCAGTAATTAGATCTATACTGCTGAGCTCTTACCGGAGCATAACTTATGGCAGAATCCTGAAGGAAACTTCGAAATAATGGGGTGTTCAATCTGGTTTTCTATCATTATTAAAAAAATCAGGAAAGTATTGATTGTATATTCAGTGTAAAAAAATGGCTTTTCACTGAATTGCTGCCTCTATTCGTTGAATATATTTTTTATTCGATTATTCCCGGATTATTTTTGAACCCGTTACTGAATTAATTGTTTAATAAATACAGATTCAAATTATGAGAACGATAAGTAAGATAAGTTTGGCTGTGATTTTCATAAGCGCGTTTGCAGTTGGATGCACTGAGAAAACAGGATTGAACCTTAACACTTCTCTGAAACAGGCAGTTAATCAGAGCGCTTCTGACTTAAATACTGCTGTATCTAGTTTAAGCTCTACAAAGGCATTCAGCATACTTACAATGAGCAGCAGCTCTTTGAAATCCGCCACTGCAACCGAGGCAACCTATAAAGTATATATCCCCCTTGATACAATAAAGGGATTATATCAGTATAAACCTGCAACAAAGCCCGATAAATGGGGCTGGTCATTGATAAAGTTCTTTAAAAAGACAGCAACAAACAGTAAAATGATCGTTCAGATGCCTCTTTCAAAAATAACCAATCCGAGGACACTAAGACAATATAATCCTTCAGATACGACTCTGGCAAATAACTTCCAGATATCAGTATCAGATTATCATAATGACTACAACAGCTATTGGGATTATGATTATATTAATTCATCGGAAATAACTATAGATAATACAGTTGCAGGGAATCTTAATATCAAATCCATCGTAAGCCCAACGAATGGAATTCAATATGCTTCATCATATGTTTTCAGCGGAAGTTATACAGCAAAATATGCATATAATTCCGGAGATACAACCGTTTCAAGCTTCTCAATACTTAAAGGAAGTGATCTGCTTTACCAGGAGAAACTTATGACAATTAAGAATGATACAGCAAGGTTCGGACGTGAACATCAATATATTCTTACCATCGGGAATGTCACCCTTGTTCGGAAAGCAGGTACCTCAAGTATTTATGTTGATGGTATTCTCCAGCCAAATGCAACTGTATCGGTAGTTGATAAAGCTGCAGAATCAGAGGCTACGGTGTGCCATAAACGCGATATCAAGATAACTTTTGAGGATGGAACCACTACAACTGTTTCAGCGCTCATTGGAAAATCGATTGACAATATGGCAACCCTGTTCGATTCACTACATTCAGTTTACTTCGCAGCATATGTCGTTGACTGGATCGCATACGATGTTTATTATGGCAGAAATTAAAGTTTAGCTCTTCATACAATTTGATTTAGGTTAGTTTTTAGGTTAATTAGGTTATTCTTCCGTGGGATGCAGCCCTGCAACCACGGAAGATTTATTTTATGGCATTTCATTCCTGGTTCTACTGTAATAATTTCATTAAGTCAGGTTCTTCATTCACCAGATAATTAAACAAAGTTTAATATTTTTATAAATTGTATTGAAACACTAATGCCATTTCCATTTACGACACTGGTAGTTTCTAATACTATGTGGATAATTAAACCTCATTTATTGTAGAAATTTTAAGGAGCTTAAGTGATTATTAAGAAATCTGTGCGTTCTTAGTTTATATTTCTTCACGTAATTTGCGGTTATGTTAATCAGGAAATAAAAAAATGGGTGTGTAAACTTTATGAAAAGAATCCTGTTAATTCTCTTAGGATTAATGGCTGCTGTTTCCATTTTCCCGCAGCCTCTCCCTGGTTTTAAGATCTCAGGATCGATTGCTGAGCAACAGATGGTCATTGAGAATTCTCCTCCCGATACCCGTATTCTGATCAATGCCCCGTTGAATGGTTTTGGAAAAGACAACAAAGTACTGCTGATATTCTTTGCACTTCCCAATGGAAATACGATAGAACAGACCTTTGGCAGGGTGAGAAAGGATACTTCTATT